>NZ_CACWPP010000018.1 GCF_902762735.1 uncultured Ruminococcus sp. | reverse complement strand
AACAATACGAAATAAAAGCTATTTTGTATCATCAGCAATACACATCAAAATTTGGAAAAAATCAATGTGGTTATCCCGCTGACACACCACAAAAACAGCGGCTATACAAAACTTAAAGTTCTTGGCGTATATTTTCCCCCGCCTGCGGCGGGGGAAAAATATGGGGCGCTCAATTATCCTTTTGTTTACCGCATTTTTAGTTGGTGTGCTAAAGGGATAGTTATATTGGGAAAAAATCAATTTGGCAATACACATCATAATTGGGAGTGAGGAGAAATATATGAGCAGAAAAAAGCACAGTCACAAAAATGCACTGTTCATATCGCTGTCAGTGATAGCACTGCTTTTCGCGGCGATGTGCGGGGTGACTGTCACGGTCATGCACAATATCTTCGGAAGAGGTGACTACCCCGCCCAAGATTCCGACCCGTACAACCGCTATGACCCCGACTGGAAAAAACTCCACCCGCGTGAAGAAGTTGAATTCAAGTCGGGCGAAAACACGCTGAAAGGCTTCATTTACGGCATGGAAAACGAAAGCCCGAAAGGTCTGCTGGTGTTTGCACACGGTATTTCGACAGGGCATGAAAGCTACATGAATCAGCTGATGTGGTTCGTGGAAAAGGGCTGGAGACTGTTCGCCTACGATGCAACAGGTTCGGGCTGGAGTGAGGGAAAAGGCACTGTGGGGCTGGTGCAGTCGGTGATAGACCTCGACAAAGCCCTCACATTTGCTGAGAACGACCCACGCCTGGCAGGGCTTGATATTTACCTGCTGGGACACAGCTGGGGCGGCTTCGCTGTCAGTGCAGTACAGAATTTTGACCACGACATCAAGGCAAGCGCAGAAATGTCGGGCTACGCATACCCGCTCGAAATGCTGGATGCCGGCACGATACAGACCATGAAGACCAAAGCCGCCATAGTTTTTCACCCTTTCGTATGGGGCTATAATAAACTGGTTTTCAAAGAGTATGCCGACCTTAACGCTGTTGACGGCATAAACAAGTCGGGCATACCAAACCTGCTGATACACGGTGAGAACGACAATTTTGTGGTGTACAGCGAAGTCAGCATAGTTTCAAAGCGTGACGAGATAACCAACCCCAATGCACAGTTTATCACGCTGACAGGCGAGAATGCCGACCACAACAAGTTCTTCAACAGCGATGAATGCAACGAGTACAAAAAGCCGTTCAATGACCGCAAAAAGGAGATAATGGAAAACTATAAGGGCAAGGAACGTGATAAAAAACTGGCTGAACTGACCGCTGAAATGGACAGGACGATAGTTAACACCATCAACACCGACCTTATGCAGACCATCGAAGATTTTTACGAAAGTGCGGGGGCTGGAAGATGAAGAGAATGCCGTTCAGCGAACGCAAAAAGGTGATAATGGAGAACTGCAAGGGCAAGGAACGTGATAAAAAACCGGCTGAACTGACCAACGAGATGGACAGGACGATAGTTAACTCCATCAACACCGAACTTATGCAGACCATCGAAGATTTTTACGAAAGTGCGGGGGCTGGAAGATGAAGAGAAAGAAGAAGTTCGCAATTATCACATGCACGTTATTTATACTGTCCTTACTTGCATTTTTACTGCTGTATGACCATGTTCACTATGACAGGTCAAAAGAAAACATTTTTGAGATACCGAAAACTGCCGTTTTCTCTAAAAGCGGAGACCATATGCGCTGTGACAGGTATTATTTTATACAGCATGTCCCCAAATCGCAGGAAGAGATAAAAACATTGATAAAAGATCATATCGAACAGAACAAAGTGACGGAAGATGCAATAAACAGCGGTGCGAAATATGTGGCATTATGGTTTATGACTGCCGATTTCAAACTGCCGATATACTTTGAAGAAAACAAAAGTTATTTTAAGATGGACGATTTTATTACCCACTACGTAAATTCAAACAAGATAGCACTTTACACATATGACCTTGAAAACGATGTGCAGAACATCACTGTTTATACCGAATAAAGATCTGCCTGCCGCCGTTTTGGATAAGCTGTGTCAGACGGTTGACAACAGCCGCAATATGTTTTATAATAGTAATGATAATTTTAATGGGGGCTGATAGAATGTACAAACAAGGCAAATATCAGATAGTGTCGAAAAAGAACCTCGCTAAGGGCATTTTCGATGTGGAGATACTATGTCCCGAGATAGCGGAGCTTGCACAGCCGGGGCAGTTCGCTCAGGTGGCGGCAGAAGGCTTCTTCCTGCGCAGACCTATCTCGATATGCGACATTGACAAGGCTAAGGGCACTATAAGACTGGTGTTCGAGATACGCGGCAAGGGTACGGAAAAGCTGGCAGACCTCTGCAAGGGTCAGCTTATCGACATCATCGCACCGCTGGGCAAGGGTTTCAAAGTGCTTGAGGGCAAAAAGATAGTCTGTGTCGGCGGCGGCATAGGTGTTCCGCCGATGGTGGGCATAGCCAAAGCATACGGCGAAAATGCTGTGGCGATAAGCGGCTTCCGCAACATGGCGACTGTCATTTTGCAGGACGACCTTCAGGCGGCAGGCGGCAAAGCGATACTCTGCACCGATGACGGTTCGGCAGGCAGAAAGGGCTTCGTCACTGATGCGCTGACCGAACAGATAGCCGCCGACAAGCCCGATATTATCGTGGCTTGCGGTCCGATGGTGATGCTCAGAAACGTGGCTAAGATAGCCGAAGAAAACGGCATAGAATGTCAGGTAAGCCTTGAACAGCGCATGGCTTGCGGCGTGGGCGCATGTCTTGTGTGCGCTTGCAGAACAGTCCGCGACGGCAAGGAGATACATTCGCATGTCTGCAAAGACGGTCCTGTATTTGACAGCAAGGAGGTGGTTTTTGAATGAACAGATTAAACGTGAACTTCTGCGGAGTTGATTTCAAGAACCCGATAGTACCTGCCAGCGGCACATACGGCTACGGCAGAGAATATGAATGCCTTTACCCCCTCTCGACACTGGGCGGCATATCGGTAAAGGGCACCACACTGCACCGCCGCGAGGGCAATCCCGCGCCGCGTGTGGCAGAAACACCCTCAGGAATGCTGAATTCTGTGGGTCTGCAAAACGGCGGCGTTGACAAGTTCCTCTCATACGAACTGCCCAACCTCGTCACAAAAGACACACGCATAATCGCGAACATAGCAGGTTCGACAATAGAAGAATGCGCCGAACTCGCCGCTAAACTTAAAGGCAGTGCGGTGGACATGATAGAACTGAACATCTCCTGCCCCAACGTAAAACAGGGCGGCGCGGCTTTCGGTACTGACTGCACTATCGCGGGTCAGGTAACAAAGGCTGTAAAGGACAATTCCGATAAGCCTGTGATGGTCAAGCTGTCACCGAATGTCACCAGTATAACCGACATCGCCAAAAGCGTTGAAGCGAACGGCGCTGATGCGGTATCGCTCATCAATACACTGCTGGGCATGCGCATAGACATCAACACAGGCAGACCTATCCTCAGAAATAATGTGGGCGGACTTTCGGGTCCTGCGGTATTCCCTGTGGCAGTACGAATGGTATGGCAGGTGGCAAACGCTGTCAATATACCTGTCTGCGGCATGGGCGGCGTATCCACATGGGAAGATGCGATAGAGATCATGTTGGCAGGTGCGAGTCTTGTGCAGGTAGGTGCGGCGATATTTGCCGACCCGTTTGCACCTGTGAAGATAATCGAGGGCATGCAGAAATTCTGTGAGGACAAGGGCATCAGCAATATCAGTGAGATAGTCGGCACAGTAAAACCTTGGTAGTCGTTCCATATTTTTCAGCATGCATTATAGAATGCGTCGCCGCAGCGGCGGTCAGCGCTCCCACGCGGCAGCATGTCAAAGTACAAGGTGCGATGCCCTGCGGGCGGGTGGGCGGGCAGCCACCCCAAAGAAGAGAACTGCCAGCCCGCAAATGCAGTTTCACCAAGCGTTCAAGATGCACACAAAGATGATCTGCGCGGCGCACTCCCTCGCGGAGAACAGCCCGCAAAAAATAACCGCAAAACGCCCCGACACTGCATCAGCCGTGTCGGGGCGTTCGCTTTTTTCCGATAATATCAGACGTTCTCACAGGTGTAGGATACCAGCTTGTAGCCCGCTTCGTCAATGACTTTTTTCAGCTCGTCCTCAGATATAGCCGCTTCTGCAACTACAACAGCAGTGTTTGCATTGTGGTCACTTACCACAGACTCTACCTTGAATGCCTTGCTGATGTCTTCATTTACATGCGCTTCACAGTGGGGACACATCATGCCCTCAACGCCCAGTGTCATCTTTACCATTTTTATACCTCCGTCCCATTACGCCGCACGGTGCATGAATATTCACAGCGGCGGTCAATATATTTATATTATACTATTTCACGAAGTTTGTCAAGTGTTGTTTTTTACGGAAAATCAAGGAATTCTGTTGACTTTTAGAAGGAAATATGTTAGAATGTAATGGTATTATACCCTGCACTTTCGTGGTGGTCAGCGCAGGGTACGGTGAGGGTGAGCCTTACGGCGGAGGATCTGCCGTATACGATCACAATGAGGTCAGATAAATATGGGTAAAAAAACATACGCAGGTATCACTGCGCTTCTGATGGCGGCAGCATGCCTTTTGTGCAGCTGCGGAAGCAAGGCGGAAGCAGGTTCGATCAGACGAAAGGACGATTCTTCCGCACTGCAAATATTGCCGTCCGATAATAGCAGTTCAGCCGATAAAAACAGCACCTCCGAAGGATCTTCATCGGCGCTTTCGCCGCTGCTTGAAGATGCGTCTTCGCAGGTGTTTGATGAAGTCGTCGAAAATAAGGAGATCACTAAAGCTGTTGAACAGAGAAATGCCGAGTATTTCAACATCGGCAACAGTTACAGCTTTAATATCAGTGACTTTGAAATGGTGTATTCAAATGAAGAGCTTGCAAAATGCTTTGACAGGCTTCAGGAGATATGCAGTGACGCAGATTTTCCGCTGGGGTTTGAATACAGGAATATCAGCACGGGCGCTGTGATAGGCTATCACCAGTACGATCAGTTTATGACCTGCTCGACCATAAAAGCACCGTTCGTAAAGTCTCTGCTCGCTGAGGAGATCGACACGGATAAAAAAATAACCCTTGACAGCAAGTGGGAGGGCGATGACGGTACACTTGCAGGTGAGGACTACGGCAAGGAGTATACCGCTAAAGAACTGATAGAATACACTATCCTGGAAAGCGACAACACTGCCTATCAGCTTCTCTGCCGTACTTTCGGCACAGACGAATTCAACCGCAATCAGTATGAGATAGGCGCGAATTTCACTCTCGGTTACAACGGTGAATGGATATTCACCTACTGCACACCCGAGGATATGACCAAATGCTATGTGGATATTTATGAGTTCGCCGAAAAGAACAAAACAGGAAAATGGCTAATAGACCTTATGTGCAACGCTAAGCTGAATATTCAGATAGGTAAGGCGCTGGGCGAAAAATATCCCGTTGCACAAAAGTTCGGCACTGACTACACCGAAAATGCTTTCAGCGACTGCGCGATAGTCTATGCCGAGTCGCCTTTCGTGCTGTGCATCTATACCGAGCAGACACCCGAGACCGACGAGAGCTGTCAGGTGTTCAAGGACATCGCGCTGGTGTGTGATGATATAAATTCACTGATAGCGCCTGAAAGTCCGACAGAAGATGCTCCCGCCGAAAAAAATGCATAGCTCCCGATATACGGGTCTGATGTGTATTGACACTGATACACGAACGGGGCGGGATATGTTTTTCGATATTTGTGCCGAAGTGAATGACAGTCACACGACTGCGGTGATGATAGGAATGCTGTCAATGCCTGCTTAAAGGGTGTTTGGCAACAGGCGGGATATGCTTCGATATTTGCGCCGAAGTGAATGACAGTCACACGCCTGCGGTGATGATGGGAATGATGTCAATGCCTGCTTAAAGGGTGTTTGGCAACAGGCGGGATATGGTTTTCGATATTATCGCCGAAGTGAATGACAGTCTGACGGTCGCGGTGATGATGGGAATGCTGTCAATGCCTGCTTAAAGGGTGTTTGGCAACAGGCGGGATATGGGCTTCGATATTTGCGCCTAAGTGAATGACAGTCACACGCCTGCGGTGATGATGGGAATGCTGTCAATGCCTGCTTAAAGGGTGTTTGGCACGGTTTGTCAGCAGGACAGCCGCAGACAATGATAATCTGACAGATACAATACGCTGGGGTCGTACATGTTCGTATGTGCGGCGCTGAGCTGTCTTATAGGGATAGATAAAGGTAAAAATGGAGGTATTTTATGAGCGAATACAAGGTTTATTCGGTACACATGGGCAAGGCAAAGTGCGCTCTCGATCTGGGGGACGGCTCTGAGCGCGGTGAGTATGTGGATCAGGACTATATCCTGCACAAGCTGGGCAGACCGCACAGAAGCATCAGCCTGATGTACTGCTACTATCCGCTGGATAAGGAATTTCCAGGCAGGATCTCTGAGGTGATGAAGGACGCTGACGTTAAGTTCCAGTGGGATTATCCTTACGATGACTATTTCACTTACAAGGGCGGACTGGAAGGCGACAGGAACGGTGAGCCTTTCACCTGCATGCGCGATGTCAGAAGGCACGGTCAGGACGTTACGCTGACTCTCACCATCGACCCCAACGTTTCCGATGAACAGCTTATCGCCATAGCTGAGGATCTGCGCACATTCGGCAGAGTTTTCCTGCGTGTCAACCACGAAGCTACGGGCAACTGGTTCAGCTTTACCAAGAGGGCTACATATCAGGGCGTGGCGGATTTCTACTGCCGCTTCAACAAGATACTTCACGAGAAAGCACCTAATGTGCAGACAATACTCTGCATCGGCGGCATAGAAGACCCAAACGCCACCGAGATAATCATGGAAAAAGAGTTTTCGCAGGCTGTAAAAGAGACCGATATATGGTCTGTGGACAAGTATATGGCTCTGCACTGGGGCTGGCCTTTTGATGTGGCGCTGAAAACTTCCGAGAACAGGACTTTCAAGCGCGATACCGTTGAGAACACCTATAAGCTCACTAAAATGAGCTATGACCGCTTCAAAGTCATAAACGGCGGCGAAAGCAAGCCGATGGTGATGAGCGAGTTCAATGCAGACGGCGACGTTACAGGCGCTTACGACCAGGCTGTTATGGTGAAGGGCTTCTGCGATATGCTCAAAGCCGATCCCGAAGAATGGTTCAGCGGCTTCACTTTCTACCAGTTCCGCGACAGGGGCAGACTGGGGCTTGAGATAGAAGATCCCAACAATCAGAACGTTGGCATCGAACAGCCCGTTTTGCAGACCTACAAGGAGATACTCCATGACGACTTCTTCAAACCCGAAATGACTAAGGGCGGCGAAGTTTCATTCCCTGCAAAGCTGCGCTGGGGCAGTTCTGAGGACGCTGAGGGTCTGGAGATACCACTGCACTTTGACAGTGACCCGCACTTCTGCGAAGTCACTTTCGATGACGAGAGCAACCTGATGATGGAGATAAACGGCAAGTGGTTCTACAAGTCGCCCAAAGCTAAGGTCATCGACCTGATGAGCGCTTTCTACGAGAAGCCGCTCAACGGCGCGGCAGACCTGACACTGCGCATTTTCGCACCTCCTGCCGACGGTGAGAACGATCTTTCGATAGAGGACGGCATGTTCAACAGCTATCAGACTATCGAAAAGCTCCCCAAGATAAGAATTGAATTTGAGCCTGTTGAGACATGACCGATAAGCTCGCCCTTTCCCCGACGATGCGGGAGAGGGCGGGCTAATTCGTGATAAATAACAAGATGCCGATACGCTCGCGTATTGCTTTCCCGCTGTCTTTACCACGATTTGCGTGGTGTATCAGCAGGGATGACCAAAAAAAGGAATATGACTATCCCTTTAGCACACCGACTAAAAATGCGGTGAACAAAAGGATAATTGAGCGCCCAATATTTTTCCCCCGCCTGCGGCGGGGGAAAGATATTTGCCAAGAACCTTAAGTTCTGTATAGCCGCTGTTTTTGTGGTGTGTCAGCGGGATGACCACAAAAAGGAATGATAAACCATGAAATATCTGTCCGACCTGATCTCAAATGTATATGTGATAACTGCACTGACATCGTGGGCGGAGGCGCAGGTGCTGAAAACCATAATACACGCCATAGTCAACAAAAAACCGGATATTACCAGACTTTTCGGTGACGGAGGAATGCCCAGCGGTCATTCGGCTACTGTCACATCGCTGGCGGTATGTATAGGGCTTGTAAAGGGGCTTGACTCGGTGGAATTTGCCATCGCGGGCATAGTGGCGGTGGTGGTGTGCCACGATGCTAAGGGCGTTAGACTGGAAACAGGCAAGCAGTCAACGGTGCTTAACGAGATAGTCAAGACTTTGGAGCTTTTCACCTCAAAAAAACTGCCCGAAGTCAAGCTGAAAGAGTTTGTGGGGCACACCCCCGCGCAGGTGTTTGCGGGCGTGATGCTGGGCATCATAAATGCGATCATCGCGTACAATTTCTTTATATGAACCAAAGCAGGGCTGTCAGCTGACGGCTCTGCTTTTTTGCATACACGGCAGGACAAGCGCATATCATTTACCAGACATTTTTAACAGGAGGTACATGATATGAACACTAAAGCCAAGAAGATACTCGCCTGCTGCGGGGCTTTCGCACTGCTGACAGGCTTTGTCTGGGCGGGAGATGCGGCAGGCAAAAAAGCGCAGGAACATATTGCCGCCGCAGTTTCTGCTCCTGTTGCAGAGCGCCCGCAGGTGGTGCTTGATGCGGGTCACGGCGGCATGGACGGCGGGTGCATATCCGTTGACGGCACTGCCGAAAAGGGCATAAACCTCGACATAGCGCTGACTGAGCGTGAGATGCTGAATATAATGGGTTTCGATGTGAAAATGACCCGCGAGGACGACCGCTCCATATACGATGAGGGCATAGAGGGGCTTTCAAAGCAGAAACAATCTGATATGAAGAACCGCCTTGCGATGTTTGACAGTTCAAAAGATATTGCGCTTTCGATACACCAGAACCAGTTCACTGACAGCAGGTTCAGCGGGGCGCAGATGTTCTATTCGCGGCGCAACAGCGAGGGTGAGCGTTTAGCGGGGGCTATGCAGAAGCAGTTTGTTTCGCTTTTACAGCCCGATAACGAGCGTGAGACGAAGCCTGTTGATGACGAACTGTATCTCCTTGACAAAACCGAGACACCTGCCGTTATGATAGAATGCGGTTTCCTTTCAAATCCCGAAGAAGCGGCAAAGCTGGAAACCGAAGAATACCGCCGCAAAGTCTCTTTCACCATAATGACGGGGGTTTTGGAATTCATAATTCATAATTCATAATTCATAATTATTGGCATGGACGATAGCGAGACGTTTCAGCGAAAAAAGTGCTGACTGAGCCGCCAAATTATTAATTCATAATTCATAATTATTGGCATGGACGATAGCGAGCCGTTTTAGCGGAAAAAGTGCTGACTGAGCCACCAAACAAAGCCGCGAAAGAACACAAAGCTATGCGCGAGTTGAGCTTTCCGTCCACCCTTTCGCGAAAGGGTGGCGGGGAGTTTGAGGGGCAGCGCCCCTCAATCGGGGAAGCAGAAAGCAACGCGACAAACAAAACAAGTTTGGAAAACAAGGTGCAAGACGATAGGAGGTCAAAACCATCGAAAAAAGCATGTAAAGGGCGGTGTAACACGGCGGGAGTCACGCCGACACGGTCGCACGCGCCCCCGCCCTACACATAGATAGTGCAGACCCCCAAGCGGGCAATTCGCAAAGAAATGAGCGTACTCATTTCCCGCAAAAAGCGCTCCCCGTGTGCGGGCGCGAATTGCCCGCGTCTGATAGCCGAACAGCGTTAGCGTTTTCGGCGGGCGGTCAGCACTCCAAAGTATAAGAACAACCGACCCGCGCGGCGTGGCGAGCTGACTGCGCTTTATGTTAAAAGATTGACAAAACTCCGTATAATGTGCTATACTATATAGAATGGGTATTTGTATCCAAATACAGTAAGATCACGGAGGTCGGAAAATGAGCATAAAGCTGAAGATCAGACAGCTGGCGAAAATGCTGCTGCAAAATTGCCTGCTGCCGTTCATATACTTCTTGAATTCACGGGGAAAGATAGAAAAAGGACTGGTGCTGTTCGCTGATGCACACCACAATGACTGCCCTTTCAGTATGCGGGTGATGCGCAAAAAAGTCGCGAAAATGGGCAACATGCACATCAAGGAATTCTACCTCGACTTCTCAAAATGCGGCAAACTGCAAATGGCGCGGTTCATACTCGACTTTATGACAGCTTTCGGCAGGGCGGAATATGTCTTTATCTGCGATACTTTCCTGCCTGTGTCAAGCTGTAAAAAACGCAGGGAAACTTTCGTCACACAGCTGTGGCACTCCTGCGGACTGCTGAAAAAAGCAGGGTATGATTCAAAAGACTGCGTGCCCGCTTTCTATAAGGGAGAAGTTTTCGGCGGCTATGACCTCTGGACTGTCAGCGCTGAATGCGTTGCCCCCATCATGGCTGACTCGATGCACCAGAAACGCGAAAACGTCAAAGCGCTGGGTGTCAGCCGAACTGACATCTATTACAGCAAAAAATACAACGAACTCTGCCGCGAAAAATTTTTCAAAGCACACCCCGATGCGGCAGGCAGGACTGTCGTGCTGTGGGCACCCACTTTTCGCGGCAACGCCGCAGAACCCTTCGTTGTCGGTGAGGAGATCATCGAACAGGTATGCAGGGCGCGGGGCTGGTATCTGATAAAAAAACTGCACCCCCATATGCAGCAGGATGACGGCTTCCCCACTGAAAGGCTTTTCGCCGTCGCTGACATACTCGTGACAGACTATTCCAGCGTGGTGTTCGACTGGCTTCTCTACAAAAAGCCTTTCGTATTCTTCGCGCCCGACCTGCGCGAGTTCGATACACAGCGCGGCTTCTATGTGGACTATTTCAGCTTCCCCACCACCGTTGCGCAGACCGCCGACGAACTGGCAGAAGCAGTCGAACAGGAACTCCTCTGCCGCAGTACCGCTGACCTCGAAGCCTGCGCAGAATACCACATGTCAGCCTGTGACGGTCACGCCACCGACAGGATAATAAACGAGATATTCGGCAGAAAGGAGCGCTGATATGAAGCTCTCGGTACTTCTGATAACGGGCAGTTCAGACCGCGTGGCACTGGAAACGGTGGAGAACATCGCATCACAGTCGGGCGAACTGACCAAAGATATATTCCTGATAATCGCGGGCGACTTCAACGAAGAGGACAGGAAAAAACTCTACCTCGAAAGGTCTGCCGCCTACGGCATGACCGCTTTCATAAATGTAGGCGAAAAAAGCGAAGCCGAACTGCTGAACACTTTCGTCAGGTTCTCAAACGCCGAGTACTGCACTGTCATGCGGGCAGGCGCTAAGGCTGACCCGTCATACTTCCCCCGCCTGACTGCGGCACTGGACGACGATAAAGAGCTGAATTTCGCCTGCGGCAGACGTTTAGCCGCCAATAAAGAACAGCTGAAACGCGAACTCACACTTCAAAAAGGGATACTTGATCTCGATAAGGTATTCTGCGCTTTTCCCGACAGTCTGGAGGGCGTTTGCGCAAGGACTTCCTATCTGGCAGAACACCCCTTTGAAACAGAAGCAGGCACTTTCGCAGAGCAGAAAAATATGCTCGCTATGCTGAACGACTGCCGTAGGATATGGTATGACAGCACGCTGAAAGTCCTGCAGGCAGACTGCAATAAAAATTATGCAGATGCCGAGTCTTTCCCGCCCGATGCCATGACCGCAAAATGGCATACCGCGATATTTGAGAACTGCATTCTTCCCACAGAGGAAAAATGCAAGGGCAAGGACGGCAGACTGCCGCTGTTTTTACAGCACTATGCCGCCACAGAAGTCCTGCGCCGCATAGACTACGGCAGACTGCTGACAAACTTCCCCGAAAATGAGCGCGAAACTGTCATAAAGACCCTGACAAAAGCCCTCGCACCCGTTGAGGACAAGGTGCTTTGCGGCATCTACGCAGATGACCTGCCACACTGCACCGTCAGCGACAAACGCATTATTTTAGGGCTGAAACACGGGCGTGAGGACTATTACACCGACCTTAGCTACTCCCGCGATAAGCTGTTCGCGGTGCAGAAAGACATCGTGATAGCTGACAGCACCGCTGCGGAGATCAGGATAGACCTGATAAACCACCGCAAAGATATGACGGAGATAGACGGCAGGTTCGATGATATTTTCAATCATCGCCGCACAAAGCTGATAGCCGAATACGCGGGCAAAGAATACACCATCACCTATGACAGCAAATTCGTGAAACACTTCTTTTTCGGCAGGGAGATAAGCGTGGAAAAGAGTTTCCACCTGACATTCCCGCTGAGCGGCACCCGCGCTGAACTGAGATTTTTCCTGCTGTTCAAAGGCTGCCGCTACGAGATAAAACAGCGCTGTTCGGGTCAGCAGTCGGCAAAACTGCTTGATGACAGGTATGACAGCTTCATAAGGCTCACAAATGACATCTGCATCACCTCTGAGGGCGGCAGACTGGTCACTCAGCCCATGACGATCAGCGAACAGCGCAGGCGCTTCGGCAAGGCGGTCAGCAGGTCTGCTGAAAGGGGCGTACCGTTTTTTCTGCGCACAGGAGACAGGATCGCTCACCGCTGGGCTGAGGGCAGAAAGATCTGGATATTCGCCGATGACCCCGAAATTGGCGGCGGCGCGGCAGAGGACATGTTCCGCTATGCCATGACCCGCCACGATGAGATCTACTGCTATTACCTCACCGAAAGGGAAAGCCCCGCCGCAGAACGCCTTATAAAAGACGGCTACAAGCCCCTCTACACAGACAGTTTCCTGCACAAACTGCTTTTCCTGAACGCACAGGTCTATATCACCACAAGACCCCGCGCTGACAGGACGAACTTCTGCTGTATGACAGAGGCGCAAGGCACGCTGGGCAGATGCAGCCGAATGAATGTCATAATGCTTCAGAATTCACCCGATGACATGCCTGCCGTAAGCGAGAACAACCGTCTCTGCGACAATGTGCGGCTGTACTTCTGCGGCACGAAAAAATATACGGACGAGCTTAAAAAGCCCGAATACGGCTACGATAACACCGATATACTGCGGCTGACGGGTCTTACCTGCTATGACGGGATAAAGGACACATCGGGCGAAGAAAAACTTCTGCTGATGCTGGCGCACTATAAGGCTGAGGATAATGCAGACTTCAAAGATACCGAATTTTTCAGAAATATCAGGACACTGCTTGAAAACAGGAGGTTCACCGATGCGCTGACAGACAGCGGATACACCCTCACCGTAGCGCTTGGCGGCGTTAAAAATGAAGATGCCGAAGATCTGCCGAAACATGACAGGATAACGGTGCTGACAGATGATGTTGACGAGGACGAACTGAAAAGCCGCGCCGCGCTCATAGTCACCGACAACGGTGAAGAGATCTCCGCAGGCATTATGCGAAAACCGCTGATATATTTCGGCGGCGAGGGCGGATATGACTTCGGGGAGCGGGCGGAAAGTGCATACAGGCTGGCAGACCTGCTGTGCGGTCATCTCAAGGACGGCGTTCATCAGTCGGAAGAAAAGACACGCGCGGCAGACGAGTTCTTCGGCAGGGCAGAACTCGGATATAAACGTGAGATATATAATGAGATAATTACATGGCTCTGCGAAAACGGCGAGATAGACAGCTATGAAGATTTTGAGGTGGCAGACAGTTATGAAGATGAAGATTAGGACGGCTCTCCTGCTGGCGGCGGCACTGCTTCTGGGCGGGTGCGGCAGCGGCGCGGTCAGCGAAAGTTCAGCCGACACTGCGGCGGCAGAAGTCACAGCGGCTGACCTGCTGGACGGCATAAGCGATGAAAAGCTGGACGGTATCATAATGGCAGGCGACGAAAAATTCGACAGCAGTGCGGGCAAGCTGTTTTCGGTTGAAAGCGCAGATATACTTGACGGCGGCATAATGTACAACACTGAGGGCGGCTATGCAGATGAGATCTCGGTGATAAAATTTGCTGACGGCGTTGACGGTCAGCAGATAATGAAAGACCGTCTCGAAAGCCGCACTTCGACTTTTCGCGATTACCGTCCCGAAGAACTTGACAAGCTGGGAAAGGCGAAAGTGCTGAAAACAGGCGGTTTTGATGTGCTGATAATATCAGACAAAGCAGAGGGGATTGAAAAAGCGCTGATGAAAACAGGCGGTTTTGATGTGCTGATAATATCAGACAAAGCAGAGGGGATTGAAAAAGCGCTGAGTGAAAAGCTGTGATAAGGCATTCCCGAAGAACCTGACAAGCCGTGAGGGTGAAAGTGCTGAAAACAGGCGGTTTTGATGTGCTGATAATATCAGACAAAGCAGAGGAAATTGAAAAAGCGCTGAGTGAAAAGCTGTGATAAGGCATTCCCGAAGGACTTGACAAGCCGTGAGGGCGAAAGTGCTGAAAAGAATTTTTGCATGACGGGTCAGCAAAATGAACAAAATGTAATTTTAGCGGATTTGTCAATTGAAATATCCAAATAATGTGGTATAATAAGGTTACAACATTGTTATTTCTTTGGTATGGAGGTACGCTTATGTCAATGATACTGGTCACAGGCGGCGCGGGATTTATCGGCAGCCACACTGTTGTTGAACTGCTGAATGCAGGCTATGATGTGGTCATCATGGATAACTTTTCAAACTCAAAACCCGAAGCGCTGAACAGGATAAGGCAGATCACAGGCAAGGAATTCGGCTTTTATGAAGCTGACATGCTTGATCTTTCGGCTATGGAGAGGATATTTGAGGAAAACAAGATAGATGCCGTGATACACTTTGCAGGTCTTAAAGCCGTTGGCGAAAGCGTGCAGAAGCCTGTTGAGTATTACCACAACAACATCACGGGCACACTTCTGCTGATACAGGCGATGCGCAATGCAGGTGTCAAGAAGATGGTTTTCTCCTCTTCTGCGACTGTTTACGGTCCTGTCAACAAAGCCCCCTACACGGAGGATATGCCGACTTCTGCCACAAATCCTTACGGCTACACTAAGGTGATGATAGAGCAGATACTCAGAGATGTCTGCGTTTCAGACCCCGAATGGTCGGTATCACTGCTGAGGTACTTCAACCCCATCGGCGCACATGAAAGCGGTCTTATCGGTGAAGACCCCAACGGCATACCAAACAATCTGCTGCCGTACATCTGTCAGGTGGCTGTGGGCAAGCTGGAAAGGCTGGGCATTTTCGGTGACGACTACGACACCCCCGACGGCACAGGTGTGCGCGATTATATCCACGTTGTCGATCTGGCTAAGGGTCATCTGTGTGCGCTTAAATACGTGCTGGAGAACAAGGGCTGTGACGCGGTAAATCTGGGTACAGGCAAGGGTTCTTCCGTTTACGATGTACTGCACAGCTTTGAAAAGGCTTGCGGCAAGGAACTCCCCTACAAGGTGATGCCCCGCCGCGCAGGTGATATTGCCACCTGCTACGCGAACCCCGACAAGGCAAAGAGAGTCTTTGGCTGGGAAGCTAAGCTGACCCTTGACGAAATGACAGCAAGCAGCTGGAACTTCATCAAAAACAACCCAAATGGGCTTTGATAATTCATAATTCATAATTCATAATTCATAATTATGTGTGAGGCTGAGTTTTCTGCTGAATATATGGCATAGTTATAATTCGTAATTATTGGTGAGGGCTTGGCTTTAGGCGAATATATGGAAATTTTGCGGGCAGGAAATTTTTTCTGCCTGCTTTTTTGTTGACAAAAATGCTGTGTTGTGGTAAAATCAGAAGAAAGAAAAATGATTTCCACAGCAAAAGAGGGAATGACAATGAAGATCAATATAGCGATAGTTTTCAAGGTGATATTCCTGCTGACACTGTGTTATTACCTTGTCTGGATACTGTTTGGCGTGAAGTGTGCTATTACGGGCATAGATTCGGGCTGGGTCGCACCTGCACTCAGCAGCGGCGAAAAAGACTTCGGTTTTGACGGCTTTTCATCGGGGATAGGCGTGGGTATATTTTTTACATTTACATACGCATGGTTCGTCCCGCTGTATCAGGTCATCTATCTGATAACTTGCGGCATGATAAAGCTGAAAAAACGCATCAGACACAGCTGACTCGTTTTGGGAGGTGCTGCCATGCTGCACATCATCGGGCTGATATTTACATGGATATTTCGGGTATCTCTGATATACTATGTTTTGTGGCTGCTGTTAGCTTGTACTAGGCGCTGTATCAGGCGGTATATCTGATCGTCAGGCTGATAATTTGGCTGATATAATAATATGACTATCCCTTTAGCACACCAACTAAAAATGCCGTGAACAAAAGGATAATTGAGCTTTGTATATCTTTCCCCCGCCTGCGGCGGGGGAAAGATATATGCCAAGAACCTTAAATTCTGTATAGCCGCTGTTTTTGTGGTGTGTCAGCGGGATAACCACATATAATAAATATGGATAAAACGGGTACTATTTGGAGGAGTTAAAAATGTTTTCATGTTCACAGATGTTTTCAGACAGAATGGTCTTGCAGCGCGGCAAGGCTGTAAACATCTTCGGTAAAGGCGATGATGGCACTGTTATCACTGCGGAGATAGGCGCAAACAAGGCGGCATGCACCGTCAGGGACGGCAAGTGGCGCTGTGTGCTGCCCCCCATGTCCGCCGCAGAGGGGCTTACCCTCACCGTGACAGATGGCACGAATACCGTGACTTTCAACGATGTGGCAGTGGGCGAAGTCTGGTTTCTGGGCGGTCAGTCCAATATGGAACTTGAATTGCAGAACGCAAAAGACGGCGCGAAATATTTAGCAGAACTGACTGAGGAAACACCCGTCAGATACTACTACACCCCGAAAGTCGCCACCGCAGAAGAAGCCGAGAAAATGGGCGCAAACAGCGGCTGGTCAAGGGCGGGGAGCGAAAGTTCAAAGGCTTGGAGCGCTGTGGGCTTCCACTTCGGCATGAAGCTGGCTAAGGAACTGGGCGTGACTGTCGGGCTGATAGGCTGCAACTGGGGCGGGACTTCCGCAAGCTGCTGGGTGGACAGGGAAACTCTTGAAAATGACAGGCAGATAAGTTCCTATATAGAGGAGTATGACGCGAAGATCGCGGGCAAGTCCCTTGACGAACAGAAAGCGGAATATGATGCCTACGTCAAGGCAAATGACGAGTGGAACGAGAAGTCGGCTCAGCTGATGAAAGAAGAACCCGGAATAGAGTGGGGCGAGATAGAGAAGCGTCTTGGAAAAAATCAGTGGCCCGGTCCGCTGAACGAGTTCAACCCCTTCAGACCCACAAACATGTTCGAGAATATGGTCATGCGGGTCTGCCCATACACGATACAGGGTTTTCTCTACTATCAGGGCGAGTCCGACGACCACAAGCCCGACAGCTATTACCGACTGCTGACCGCACTTATCGGCAAGTGGAGAAGCGTCTGGGGCGATGACACACTGCCTTTTATAATGGTACAGCTGCCCATGTTCAAGTACGCCGCCGACCCCGACTACAAGCACTGGTGCAAGATACGCGATGCACAGATGAAAGCGTGGCGGACTGTCAAAAACACGGGCATCGCAGTTATACTGGACTGCGGCGAGTTCAACGAGATACACCCGAAAGACAAGCTGCCTGTGGGCGAAAGGCTTTGTTTGCAGGCTGAAAAGCTGGTCTACGGCAGAAATGTCAGCGCATTCGGTCCGATAGCGGAAAACTGCATATTCAGGGACGGCAGGGCTGAGATAGGCTTCCTGTATGCCGATGACGGTTTCAGGGTGAAAGGCGAAATAACAGGCTTTGAGACAGCGGGTGAGGACGGAGTGTTCTACCCCGCAGACGCATCGCTGGGCGGCGGGAAAGCCTTTGTCTCGTCTGAGAAAGTCCCTCAGCCCAAAGCCGTGAGATACCAGTGGGTGAACTACGGAGAAGTGACTGTTTTCGGCAAAAACGGCATACCGCTCGCACCGTTCTCATTCGGTATATGACACGGGTAAGTGCATCAAAAAATATGACTATCCCTATCTTTCCCCCGCCTTCGGCGGGGGAAAGATATACGCCA
The DNA here is from genome assembly GCF_902762735.1 of uncultured Ruminococcus sp. Lineage (GTDB taxonomy): Bacteria > Bacillota > Clostridia > Oscillospirales > Ruminococcaceae > Hominimerdicola. Next base: position 35,910 of record NZ_CACWPP010000018.1, on the reverse strand, counting down.
AGAACCCTAAGTTCTGTATAGCCGCTGTTTCTGTGGTGTGTCAGCGGGATAACCACATCAAAAAAAGCGAAAATTGTACCCTATTAACACTTATGCACAATTAAATTAAAATATTTGTACAAAATAACCAAAGTTGTATTTAACCACTTGAAATCTGAATGGTTTTGTGGTATTATAATTTATGTCAAAGTAGTTGAAGTATGTCAACTGCTTAAATCACGTTTTTGAGTTTGGAGGAAAAAGAAATGATTAAGAAAATTTCCGCGATCGCAGCAGCAGCAGTAATGGCAGCTACTATGTCCATCGCTGCATATGCTACAACCTATGAGGATGCTGTAAAGGCAGCTAAGGAAGCAGGCGTACAGTCCAACAACGTACAGGAGCTGGATAACTTCCTGCAGGTACACAAGGACTGCTTCACCAGCGCTCAGTATGATGAGATGATAGCTGATCTGAACAATATCAGAGACACTTATGTTGCTCCTTATTGCAAGGGCGGCGCTAAGCAGGTCATCGACAAGACCCCTGCTGAGCTGACTGAGGCTGATAAGATCGCTGTCGGCAAGAACTGGACTGAAGATGAGAAGAAGGCTATCTGTGATGACCTGATCGCTCTCGGTAAGAGATATGACGTTGTTGTTACCATCACCAACGTTGATAAGGCTCATTATGCAGTAGCTGCTGAGCATAAGCACAGCGGTGATTCCAGCAACAACTCCAACAGCTCCAGCAAGAAGGACAGCAGCTCTTCTTCTAAGGCAGCAGGCGGCACTACCACCAAGAGTGATAATCCCGTAGCTGATACAGGTGCTGAGGCTGAGACTTCTAACACCGCAGCAGCAGTTGCAGCAGTTGCTCTGGCAGCAGCAGGTCTGGGCGTTGTTGTAATGGCTAAGAAGAACAGAGCTTGATCTAAAACTTTTTTCGGAGTGGATATTTTATGAGTAAAGCCTTTTCCTCTAAGGGTTCGGGCGAGCACACTCATAAGCATGGAACTTCGTCATCTAAGGTGTTGAGGACATTCACTTATGTTCTCACACCTTTTTTGGTATTGATAGTTTTGTGCAGTCTGGCGGTGCTTGTTCTGCATAAGCCCTATAAAGAATACAAACCTTACCTCGATGTTGCCTTCGGCGCAACACCTATGGAGGTAAGAAATCTGCGTACACTAAACAAGTACAAGGACGATGATGCACCCGACCAGATCAAGGAGATCGAAGTCGAGGTAAACGGCAAGCAGGAAAAGCACACCATCGTCTACCCTTATTACGGCGATTTTTACGCTACCATCAACTGTGAAGCCGCAGGCATGAAGGATATACCCGTGTACAGCGGCACTGCAAATGATGTGCTGGAGTATGGCGCAGGCTGGTACAACGGTTCGGTGTACATCGGCAGACCCGGCAACGTGGTCATAGCAGGTCACAATCACAAGGATTTCTATAACCTGCCCAAATGCGAGATAGGCGATATTGTCACACTGGAAACAGTTTACTGCAAATGCACCTATATCGTCAATGACAGAGTGGTTTTCCACGAAAAGGACTACACCTACGTTTACCCCACCGATGATGACAGGCTGACCATGTACACCTGCTGGAACAATGGTAAGCTGGGTATGTCGGAATACAGGCTTGCCATAATCTGCAAGCTGGAGGACATCGAATGGAAAGAGGTCAAGACTGAGGAATGAAGAAATTATATCACTACACCCCAATGCTGATACTGACCATCTTTGCCGCGATATTCATGCTGCTGACAGAACTGCTGGCTTTCTGTCAGACTATGGTTTTCAACACAGATTATTACGTATGGTCGATCAGCAACAGCGGCGCGGATAAAGCGCTGTATAACGAGATAGATACCTATTTCAGGCAGTTTTCCATACCTACGGCTATCCCAAAAGAGGTATATACTAAAAGCCTCGATGAAAACACGGTTTCGGTCACTGCCAAACGGCTGACTAAGGCTTCGTTTGACTATATTTTCGGCAATTCCACCAAAAAGCCCGAAGTCAAATACGATTACACTCAGTTTGAAACTGATGTTACCGATTATATCGAAAAGTATTCAGAAGCTAACAATATCGTCAAGGACGCTGAATACTACACTTTCATCGACAACACCCTAAATGTCGCCGAAAAAAAGGTAGAGGCCAGCTTTGATATTATGATGGCGCAGAAGCTGGCTGACAGCAGTATAACTTCTCTGTCACGCAGAGTCGTGCCGCAAGTGAACAATATACTGATAGGCTGTTCTGCTGTTCTGCTGATACTGCTCGGCATAATGGTATACATTGACAGGCATCACCCGTTTGACCTGCCGTACTGGATCGGCGTTGTAATGTTCGTAAGCTCGGCACTGCTGCTGATACCCTCTGTGTATTGCAGATATACAGGGTATTTTGATGGACTGTTCATGCAGGACGAAAGCGTTTACTATGCAATAACCGGTTCTATCTACGGCGTTATGGACAGGATAATACTGGTCAACTGCATACTCTTCGCGCTGGGACTGGTGCTGATCGTTTTCGCACAGATAATCCACATTTTCCGCGTGAGGGATGCTAAGCACCACCATCACCACGATGATGATGCTGATGAAGATGACGATGATTGACGAAATTGAGGTGCATCTGAATGCTGATAGGTCAGCTTGACCCTTATATAAAGTATGCGGACAGTGTGACGGAGGAATATGTGCGAGCCACTGAGTTCACAAAAGAGGGGCTTGCAAAGTTTCACCGCGAAACAGGCAGATACCTGATAGTCACCCTGATGGACGCACACACCGCTGTGAGTTTCGATATGGGCGGCACTTACTGCGCCGCAATCGAACAGTATAACATCTATCCGCCCACAGGCGAATACGAAGGCAGACCCGAAGGAAGAGATGTCACAGGCGATGATGCGGTGTTCGCACTTGCCGATGTCAGCAATGTCAGCACTTGTATCAGCTTCTTTGAACGCGGGTATGACATGTGCGCCGCTGCTGCACCAAAGCCTGTACTCGCCATCGAGATAAAGTCTAATGCGCTTACGGTGCTTGATGAAGATGACTGCTTTGATGAGGACGATTATTTTCTGAAAGATGATTACGAAAGCACCGAAAGTTTTATGAACGTCTGGTACGATCAGTTTCGGTATCAGCCTTTCCTTAAAAAGTAAATGTGGTTATCCTGCTGACACACCACAAAAATAGCGGCTATACAGAAATTAAGGTTCTTGGCGTATGGCGCTCAATTATCCTTTTGTTTACCGCATTTTTAGTTGGTGTGCTAAAGGCATAGTCACAAAAGTAAATAAGCAAAAAGCCCGCCCCTTTCCGCAGATAGGAAAAGGACGGGTATTTTTATGATTCGGTGTCTACCGACGGCATTATCTTTACTGCAAATATCTCAGACCTGAAAGTTCTTACCTCACTGCCTGAATTTCTTGATGCATTGAACTGCGCCTTTACTATCCCCTCAGCGGGGAGATGCGTGCGGGTGACGACCATTATGCCGTCATTTATCGTCACGCTTTTTCTTGTGCCGTCCTCATAAAGAAGCATCATGGTGAACATGGCGTTTTCTATATTCGGGTGGAATACCCTGTGCTGTCTCAGCATATGTTCACCTTCGTAACCCAGCACATTTCCCGCAGGCAGACTGACTTTGCCGCTCTCACTTATCTTGATTATCATTTCGTACCCTCCTGTCTCTGCCCATATCTGTCTATATAGGCTGTTACTGTCGTGAATACCCCGCGCTTGCTGCCCACTGTCCTTATGCGGTTTATCCTCTTGCCCGAGATGTCACCGCCGCCTGATGCTATGTCCATCAGTTCCTCAGACTTCCAGCCCTCATAGGTCATGCCCACTGTCCTGACTGCTTTGTTGGAATAGTCCAGCTTGTGCTGCAAGCCCACCTGCGGGTCGTACAGCCACTGCATGTCCAGCGGATAATACCTTGCCCTGACTATCTTCATGTCTGCCGCTGAGGTATCGTGTGCTTCAAAGGGGTAAGTGTCGCCAAGTTCTTTCATATAAACGTCCGAAAGCAGCGCACCTGTCGCCACACTGCACGTCTGCGCAGTGATATTCTCGCCGCTGTAATCAATGACTGCCGCATTTGACGCAGTCATCCTTACGATGTTTGAACCCCTGATAAACGGATAATTGCCGCTCGCCTTTATGCAGTATGCGACTGCCGCTTCCCACACTGTTGAACCCTCGTTGACGTAAATGTTGCCCACTGTCGGCGTGGGGTTCTCATAGCTTATCTCCGAACAGGTCAGATTTGCCTCACACAGGCTCCTTAGCGTGACATTGGTGTTTATGCGCGGGTACGGCTGGTTCTGCGCCAGCAGGAGCGTGTAGCTCCTTGACTTTACCCTGACGCGATACCCGCTCCCGCGCCGCTCCACGCTGACCTCATCGGGCATTCCCTCGTGAAACGGCACTGCATCGGCAGTCACCATGACCTTTATTATCTCCCCTGCCGTGAATGTGGGCGCACCATCTTCATAAAACACCCCGCGAAACTCATTATACGGCACATACAGCGCCTTTTCAAAGCTGAATTCAAGGCAGTTATCCAGTATCTCAACAAATGTTCTGCCGTCTCTTCTGATAAACAGCTGTAAACTGAAAAGCATGCCGCAACGTCTCCTTTCTACAACTCATAACAACTCATAGCCGCCCAGCCTTATGCTGAACATGCCGCCCACACCGCCTGCTTCGTCTTTCAGCGTGCCCTCAAGCATTATCATAGGACCGTAGTTCACGCCGTCTGCTATCACAGCCTGCGCATCAGATGCAAAATTACTGATAAACGCCAGCAGGCTCACCTTTTCTTCGGCGGTGTATCTGCCTGACGCGATGATCTCCAGCCCTTTCGAGCCGTTAGTGCGCAGGTCGATACCGCCGCCGACTTTCTCTATCTCATAACAGGTGTCGCGCCGCACAAAACTGATGGCTTCGGGGTATACAGGGTCGTTGTTGACCACGAGCGCATGACGTATCTCGTAACATATCTTTAAACTCATCTCTGCACCTCCCTGTTCAGACCTGTTTCATGCACACCCTGAAAACAGCCTCAGCTTCCCTGACCAGCCTGCGCTGCTGCATGTCGCTTTTTGCCGCGCCAAGTTCCACCGCGCATCTGCCGTAGTCGCGCACGCAGGCAAGGTCTGCACAGGCGGTGAAGCATCTGTCATCGAACTCAGCATAGTCATCGAAACTGCCGTAATGCCCCATCAGCCTTACCAGAAAAACTATCTCGCCCCTGAAAGACCTTTCGCCCGTGCTTATCCTGCGTCCTGCCTGTTTTATCTTAACGCCTTTTACCGAACAAACGGCGATACAGCCCTCAGCCTTTCGGCTGTCAAAGTCTGTATACTCTTCAAAAGCCGAAAAGCCCGCATTTTCCAGCACTTCAGCCAGTTTTGCCTTTATCTTGTCCAGGTCAAGACTGTTGCTCTCCTCATACGCCATAAACTCACCTCACATAGTCTCAAACAAGAACACGCCTTCGGGCATCAGCCATTCTATCCTGCGCACGGCTTCCCTTTTAAGTTCAGCCGCGCCCTTTATCCTGTGGCTGAAGTCTCCGCTGTTGTCAGCAGTTCCGCCCGCTGTCACAGCCATCTGCTCGCGCCCTGCTTCACGGCATACATAATCGTACACCGCCATGCATGCCGCCGCATATTCGCAGGCAGGCACAGCCGACTCGCGCATTTTCACAGGGTCTATCTCCCTTTCCAGCGACTTCATGGCTGACATGACCAGCGCTGTCACTTCTTCCAGCTTTTCAGCCCTGCACCCGCTCAGCTGCTGAAAGCAGAGCAGTACCCTTTCAAATTCCATCATCCCGTTCCTCCTCTCTATGCCCCGCAGGGCAGGAGCGGCGCTCTGCCGCCCCATTTTTTCCTGTGATGTTATATCTCCAGCACTGCTGCCGCGCCGTCTGTCACCTTAGAGATGCCCAGCAATACCGAACAGCTGATCTCGTTCATCTGTGTGCTGAGCAGTCTGTCGTGATCGACCGTCACATCACTGCCCAGGATAAGCTCTGCCGCCGCTGTGCTGTCGATGCCCAGTATCGCGCCGCTGTCCATCTGCGCACACTTCACCAGTGTCACGCCGTAGGGAGTGCTTATCCTGCCGTTTTTCATGTAGTCGCTGACACAGAACTTCATCTCGGGCAGTGCCAGTATCTCTGCCATCGCCACAGGACTGCATATCATAATATCCATGTCATGGTCGCCCATATCGCTCCAGAACTTTGCAAGGTCTGCATAAGTGATGCTGTCACCCGCTATGGAAGAGGGCGTTACACCTTCTGCAAGCTCTGTGCAGATGTAAGTGTTGATGCCCCTGCCCACTAAAGCGCCCAGCTCTCTCAGCACTATGCCGAATGCCTCAAGACGCTGTTTTCTCACCGCCTCGTAGGAACAGCTGAGCAGTCTCGCGAACTTTTTCAGGTCGCTGGCTGCTGCGCTCAGCTTCACCACAGTTTCGGGCAGTTCGCCGCCCTGCTCTGCCGTAGAGCCTGACTCGCTGACCACCGAGAAGCCCCTGTAATCCAGCGCATCTGTCTTAGATACCGCACCGCAGACCGCATCTGCTATGCACACCTTGTCGATGCCTTTCTTTATCATTCTTCTCACATACTCGGGGAACAGCACCGCGGACTGCGCGGTAACGAAGAACTTCTCCACCCTGTCACTGTCAGCGCCGCAGACCTTTATGCCGAAGCGCTTGAGCTGTCTCTCGAAAGCGTCCAGACCCCTCAGCTCGGTGTCCTTGTAGCTTTCATCGGGGTCAAGTTCGGTGAGTGCCTGTGTGAAGCTCTTGCCTGTGATGTTGTAAAGTGCCTTGTCAAGTCTGATATTATCGTACATATAAACCTCCGAAATTCTCTGCCGCTCATCTTTATTCACGCACCGCCGCGGCAGACTTTGCTGTGCGCTTGTTTTTTTCCTGCCGTTTTATCGCGCCATAAGCCGCTCTATGCCCCAAAAGACCATCAGTCCCGCTTTCGGCAAGGCGCTTTTTCGGCTTTGTCTGACCCGTCAGCCGACCAAGCCCGTCAGACCTTGAACATCTCCGTTCCGCCGCAGTCGCTGTCCTCAGTCAGCACACCTGTACTTCTGCCGACTGCCGCTTCCGCTCTCAGCTGACGCTCCAGCTTCTTTTTAAGCTCCATCAGCCCGAAAACATCAAGTTCGCTGTCATCGCCGATCTCTGTGCTGACAAAGCCTTTCAGCCTGATTATGTCAGCCCTCAGTTCCTCGCAGAACCTCTCCTGCAAGCCCCTGAGCTTTTCAAGTTCGCCGTCATATTCGCGCTCACCGTAGACTTTCGTGACACCCGCCGCCCTCTGGGCAGGCACAGCCACAAAGCTCCACTCGTAGGCGTCCACAGGCTCTTCCAGTGTCACATAGCAGAGCTTTCCGCCGTAATACCGTCCCTTTACATGGGCACAGCCGCCCTTTGTACCGTCAGCGCCGCACACTGAACATACCCGCTTCTTCACCGAACAGCCCACCGACACCTCTTTCTTGATGCCGCCGTCTATCTCCGCTATCAGCGATTTATTGTCATCTGTCCTGACCATGTAGGCGTGACCCATCAGCGCCTTGTATTCTCTGCCGTCAGCCGTCTTTCTGTCAGGGTGAGCCACAACTTCCGTGTCGTATATCCTAGCCGTCTGACCGCTGCTTTTGCAGTCGTGGTCGAATATGCCCGTCCTGCCCACGAACAGCTTTGCCAGCACACCCAGAGCCTCCTCCGAGAACCTCTCGTTGTCACGGTCGATGTCGTTATCGCACAGCAGTACGCTGAAACAGTACACCTGTTCCGCTGTCAGCGCCTTTACCGAGTGTACGTTTATCTTATCCAGCACCTCCGCTGTGATGACTGTCTTTTCGCTCAATCTGTGTTCCTCCCTTTCTCGTTTTCTTCATTTTCAAGCTCCAGCTTCTTCGCCTGCGCATTGTACAGCCGCGACCTCGCCAGCGCTTCCTCGTCCTGAAGGTTTATGTTCCCCCATTCCACATCGACACCGCATTCAGTGCCGCAGCTTCTCAGGAACGCAACGCAGATCTCCTTTATCACAGGTTCAAGCAAACGCCTGTAATACTCCAGTTCGCTTGTCAGTATGTCCGCCTGCTGACTGCTCATGCGCTCGGTGGTAGACCAGTTCAGCCCCAGCAGGAACGGCGGCACTGACAGCTTTGCTATCAGCTGTTCAAGTATCTGTCTGACAGGCACTTCCGTGTCGATAAGCTGATTTTCCGCGCCTATCACCCTTATGTCCACATCGCCCACCGTTATGAAGTCCTTCACGATGCCGTTTCGCGCACTCTGCATGCCGTCAGCCCATGCCGATGCTATCTCCTGCGCACGCTCACGCGCAAATCTCTTGTCAGTGCCGTCCTCCGAAGGCTTGTAAGTCACCGCATACCTGACATTTCCCACCCTGTCAAAGTTCTGCCCGATGCACTGGTATATGCGCATCAGTATGCCGCTCATGGCAGGCAGTCCCCTGAGTATGGATACGCCGTCAGGGTGCTTGGGACTGGGGTTCAGCGCCGTGTATATCAGCTTATCAGGCTCGGCTATCTTTATCTCTCTGCCGCTGCCGTAAAAGAAGAACTCCCTGTCCAGTTCACCTCTCCCCTGTCTTACGCGGAACATACTGCTGTCACCCACCACAAGCCCCCGCACCGTCTGCGTTTCCCTGTCGGTGACTATCCTGCCCACAGCCCTGCCGTAGGTCAGCAGACTGTCAAGGTACATGTCGGCAAAGGTGTTCAGCGACCTGCCCGATACCCCGACTGTCACTTCATTACAGAACTTTTCCAGCTCTTCACTGAACCTTTCATCGCGGGGTCTGACCTTGAAATCCCCCACCAGCCTGATTATCTTTCCGAAACATGCGTCTATGACAGGCACAGTCGCTCTCAGACTGTCGTAAATGCCGCCCTCAAGCGCCGTGTCGTCTGCCGCCAGCCTGAACATGCTGTCACCCGCCTCAGCCGAAAAGCACTGCCGCTTGCAGGACTTCTCTTCCGTTTCCTTTCGTCCGAATAATCTCAATCAAAGACCACTCCTTTCACTTTTTCTGCTCCTCACTTTATTCTGCACTTCCCGCCCGCCGCCCACAGCTTTTCAGACCGATATAGCCGCAAACCCGACTTCTCCGCCGCCGTCCTCCAGCGAGCATACGAAATAGCGCATGTCGTCCATCGCATGGTCAAACTCTTTTACGGGGCAATCCCTGCCTGCGCCCTCGTCCCAGCGGTAAAGGGTGAACTCCCGCAGTATGTCGGTGCAGTCAGCACCTATCCTCAGCCCGCCGCCGCGTATGAAGTCCTGCGTGCGGCGTATGCCCGATATAACGTCGTTCTTCGCCTGTATCACCCGAAACTTGCCGTGCCGCTTTATGCACTGTATGAACGATGCCGCCGATGGGTCGCACACCACATAGCTTATCTCTCTGCCGCCTGCCAGCTCTTCGAGGGCGGCGTAATGCTCTTCATCGGTGCGCCTGCTTCCCTCTCTTGCCGAGTCGTAGTAGTATTCAGCCAGCCTGTACCATATGCCGCCGCTTTGCCCCCACAGCCCGAAACTGCTCGGGTTGACTGTGCCGTAGTCACAGCTCACCGCGAACATTTCGCAGTCCTGCGGAAGTTCCTTGCAGACATACTTGCGCTCATCAAACATCGGGTAGACAAGCCCCTCAGCCGCGCTCCACCTGCCAAGCACGAACCTCTCATAGAACGCTCCCGTGTAAAGCCTTTCATATCGCTTTATCACTGCTTCGCTCAGCGATGGGTTGTCGCTCAGTTCAAAGTGTACATACAGCAGATTTTTGCTGTCCGCCTTGTCTATCCATTCCCGCTTGAACCAGTGGTAAGGATTGTCGGGGTTACAGTTGAACCACAGCTTTGAACCCGTCACCGAGCATCTCGCCACCGCCTGCTCCACAAAACTTCGCGGCATCAGCGCCGTTTCGTCCATCAGCACCCCCGCCAGCGTCACACCCTGTATCAGCGATGCCGAACCCTCGTCCTTGCCGCCGAACAGATAGTACCTGTTGCGCCTGCCGCCGAAGTCCACGTCCATGTAGTTTTTAGACAGGTTCTCCGTCACCGTGAAACCCAGCTTTTCAGCCCACTTCAGCAGTTCAGTCAGCAGATTTCTCCGCAGGCTGACTATCGTTTTGCCGCACAGCCCGAAATTCCTCTTGTCGAACCGCCCCATCGACCACATCAGAAAACTCAGCGACATACAGCTTGTCTTGCCCGACCTCACCGCCCCGTCACAGATGATGCCGTCATAGCCGCGATATTTCGCGTTGCTCCACCAGCGGAAGAGGAATTTCTGCTTTTCCGAAAAGGTCAGCCCGCCGCGCTTTTCATCAGCCATCGCGCTCACCGCCCGTTTTTTCAGCCACATCGCTTATCTCCTGCGAACCGCTGTACACCGCGTCAAGAAATTCCTGCGCCGCCGAAACTTCTTTCAGCTCGGGGTCAAGTTCCACCAGCTTTTCAAGGGCTTTCTGCCTGTCAAAGAACTTCATCTCGACTCCCCCGCCCTTGACGCGCTTTATCTCTGCCACATTGAAAAGGTCTGCCCTAAGCACCTCTTCCCGCGTCAGTTCTTCTGCAAAGACCAGCGCCGCAGCCTCGTTGATACTGCCGAACGCCAGCCGCGAAAGCCCCGTCTTTACATAGCAGAGGGTCTGTGTGTCCTCGCTGTCCAGCTTGTTTATCTCCCGCTTGACTGCCGCACTCGCCAGCAGATCGGCTTCTATCTGCTTCGCCTCAGCGGGTTCAGCCCCAAGCCTTACTGCCGTTTCCGAACCGTTGCGCGTCCTCACGAACATCTTTGCAAATGCTCTCGGTGAGATCTTCATGTCACATCACTCCATTCTGTTTTTCAGGTACTCCGCGTTTGTTCTTTGCAGAAGTCCTTTCACTAACAGCCGCTTTTACCCCAAAAGTTGCACGTTTTTGTACAACAATTAATAAAATATTTCTAAAATAAATAATAAAACAGAAACTTGCATGAAATGACCCCGACAAAACTGTTCAGCATAAACTAAGAATTCGTCTGTAAATGTAAATTATGACTATCTCTTTAGCACACCACATTTTTGCAGGCAAACAGAGCAGATGTGGTAGATCGGTGTGCCACATAGCCCCTCCCCTACGTAAGTGTAGAAGGTTTGGGGTTTGGTCGCCCCTTGCCAAGAACGCTGAATTACGGCTATCAGATATTGGTGTGCTAAAGGGATAACCACAATGTAAATTGATAAACAGCGCTAAGCCCTCCTGTTTTGCACTTAAAGGCTCACCGATAATGTGAATATCCCAATTTGGCTGTGTATTGTTCCCCCGCCGAAGAAGGGGGAACAACACGAAAGAACAGCCACTTTGTATCATCAGCAATACACATCAAAATCGGGAGATGTGAATAATATGTTAAATTTCAGGACATTCAAAAAAACTCTTTTCACCCCCTTGACAAATACGGATTTATATGGTAACATATGAATAGATATTCAAGTGATAGAATGAACAAATGAATGATGACTGAAAACAAGAAAGGAAGTGCAAACATGTCAGAAGCCAAAAAGCCCGAGTTTCTGGCGCTTTCGCAGGAAGATATAGACAGGATAGAAAGAGAGACCCCTCCCGATGAACAGCTTTACGATCTGGCTGAACTGTTCAAGGTTTTCGGGGACAGCACAAGGATACGCATTCTCCATGCACTGCTTGAAAAAGAGATGTGCGTCGGCGACCTTGCACTGCTGCTGGGGCTGACACCCACTGCATGTTCCCATCAGCTGAGGGTGCTGAAAAACAACAAACTGGTTCGCTTTAGGCGTGACGGCAAGATAATGTTCTACTCGCTGGCTGATGACCATGTGCGAAGCATTCTGGCGCTGGGTATGGAACATATACTTGAATAGCTTACGGGAGGAGATAACATGTCATTCTGGGATATAGTGTCAGTCGGTTATGATCTTGTTGAACGGCTGGTAAACCGCAAAGTCTACGACAACACAGGCAAAAGGGTCGCGCAGGAAGTCTGTCCCCGCGATGATGTGCTTGAATGTGCCTGCGGGACAGGTTCGATAACCGTACACCTGGCGGCGGCAGGCAGAACGGTTCGCGCTACTGATTTTTCGGTGGGAATGCTGAGAAAGTGTCGGAAGAACACAAGGCAGTTTGACAATGTAAGGCTTTGCAGAGCGGATATAACGGCACTGAGGTGCAGAGATGAAGCCTTTGACAAAGTGGTGGCAGGCAACGTCATTCACCTGCTGGACGACCCTTACAAAGCCCTTGATGAGTTGATGAGGGTCTGCAAAAAGGGCGGAAAAGTCATAATACCCACCTATATAAATCTCAGCGGCGGCAGCAGCGGCTTTCTGGCTAAGGTGTTCGATATTTTGGGCGCTGACTTCAAAAGGCAGTTCGACCTTGAAAGCTACAAGCGCTTCTTTGCTGACGGCGGGTACAGAGATGTGCAGTTCGATGTGGTCAGCGGCAGAATGCCCTGCGCTGTCGCTGTGATAACTAAGGAGTGATGAAATGGAAGTCAGCAGGATATATTTCGATATGGACGGCGTTCTGGCAGACTTTGACGGCGCTGTGCGCAAATTGGGGCTGACACCTCAGCCGCAGGAAAACCGAGATCCCGAATACGATAAACTTCTCTGGCAGACTGTCAGCGCTGTGCCGCATTATTATTACACCCTCGACATAATGGAAGGCGCTGATGCGCTGTTCAACGAGGTGTATAAAAAGTACGGCGACCGCTGTGAGATACTCACAGGCATACCAAAGCCCGACAAAAATATGCCTGACTCGGCTGAGGATAAAGTGCGCTGGATGCACGATCTGTTCAGCCCCGATATAAAGGTGAACACTGTGGATAAAGCCGAAAAAGTCAACTTCTGCAAAGGCGCGGGCTATGTGCTGATAGATGACCTGCGCTCGACCATCGACCGCTGGAATAAAGCGGGCGGCACGGGCATTCACCACAAAAGCGCCGCCGAAACAGCCGCGATACTCAGGCAGCTGGGTATTTTATAGTACGGTTTACGATCAAGCCGAAAATGCATTCCCCGCCCTGTGCGGGAGTGCATAAAATATAAACATATGAAAGGAAAAACTTATTATGAAAAAGGTTTACAAACTCATCGACCTGGACTGCGCTAACTGCGCGGCAAAAATGGAGAACGGCATCAAGGAGCTGCCTGAGGTAGAGGACTGCACTGTTAGTTTCCTGACACAGAAAATGACCATCAAAGCACCTGACGGCACCGATATGGACGCACTGATGGAAAAGGTGGTAAAACTCTGCAAAAAAGTTGAGCCTGACTGCCAGATAGTTCTCTGATAAAAAAGACAGCTGATGGTTTTATTTCCCCGCCTTTATCGGTGGGGAAATAAGGCATCAGGTCACAGAAAAATCGTAAAACAAAAGAAAAGAGATACCACTTCACCATTATATACATGCCTGTTCCCCCGTGTTTTTGCGGGGGACTGACAGGCAAAGCTACTAAGGAGGGTCATTATGACTCGCAAGCAGAAAAATACTCTTATAAGAATAATCGCGGCGGGGGTACTGCTGATAGCGGCGGCGCTTCTGCCATTTGAGGAAAAAAGCATTCCCCGTCTGATAGCCTTTCTCGTCCCATATTTTGTCATTGGCTGGGACGTTTTGTGGAAAGCTGTTCGCGGCATCATTCACGGTCAGGTATTTGACGAGAATTTTTTGATGTGCGTGGCGACTGTCGGCGCACTTTTCGTGGGCGAATACCCCGAAGCCGCATCGGTAATGCTTTTCTACCAGATAGGCGAACTGTTTCAGGGCGTTGCGGTGGGTAAGTCAAGGCAGTCGATAAGCGACCTCATGGACATCTGCCCCGAATACGCCAATTTAGAGCGTGACGGTCAGCTGGAAGAAGTCGCTCCCGAAGAGGTCGAATTGGACAGCATCATCGTCATAAAGCCCGGCGAGAAGATACCGCTGGACGGCGTTGTTATCGAGGGAAGTTCTTCGGTGGACACTTCCGCGCTGACGGGTGAGAGCCTTCCCCGCGAGATAGGCGTGGGCGACGAAGTTGTGAGCGGCTGTATCAATCAGGGCGGTCTGCTTAAAGTAAGGGTAACTAAAGAGTATGAGGATTCGACCGTTACTAAGATACTGGAACTGGTCGAAAATTCTGCCAGCAAAAAGGCTAAGGCAGAGAACTTCATCACAAGATTTGCCCGCTACTACACACCGTCTGTGGTGTTCGCGGCGCTGGCGCTGGCAGTGCTTCCGCCGCTGATAACGGGCGGAAACTGGGGCATGTGGATACACCGTGCGCTGATATTCTTAGTTATCAGCTGTCCGTGTGCGCTGGTCATTTCTGTGCCGCTGAGCTTTTTCGGCGGTATCGGCGGTGCAAGCAAGCGCGGCATACTGGTCAAGGGCGGAAATTATCTGGAAGCCCTTGCCTCCGCTGAGACCGTTGTTTTCGACAAGACAGGCACGCTGACAAAAGGCAGTTTCGAGGTGACGAAGATACACTCTCACTCGATGGCTGATGATGCGCTTCTCGACCTTGCCGCCCATGCGGAAAGCTATTCCGACCACCCGATAGCGAGGTCGGTATGTGCAAAGTTCGGCAAGGAGGTAGACCGTTCGCGCATAACTTCCGATGAAGAGATCTCGGGGCACGGCATAAAGGCTGTGATAGACGGCAGAGAAGTCTATGCGGGCAACAAAAAGCTGATGGCTGACCAAAAAGTAGCCGTTCCCGAATGCGACTGTCGCGGCACTATGGTACACGTTGCGGCAGACGGCGGATATGCGGGGCATATCGTTATATCCGACAAGGTGAAGGAAACTTCCGCAGAAGCGATACGCAGTCTTAAAGAGAACGGCGTAAAGCAGACAGTCATGCTGACAGGCGATGCGAAGTCAACCGCAGATGCAGTCGCGGACGAACTGGGGATAGACACCGTTTGCGCGGAACTTCTGCCTGCTGACAAGGTGTCGAAGGTGGAAGAACTTCTTGAAAAGAAAGCGCCAAATTCGACGCTGGTGTTTGTCGGGGACGGCATAAATGATGCGCCTGTGCTTTCCCGCGCAGATGTGGGCATAGCTATGGGCAGTATGGGCAGTGATGCGGCGATAGAAGCGGCAGACATAGTGCTGATGGACGACGACCCCGCAAAGATCTCCCTTGCGATGCGTATAGCCCGCAAGACGGTGCGGATAGTACACGAGAACATTGTGTTCGCGCTTGGCGTGAAAGCGCTGGTGCTGGTACTGGGTGCGCTGGGCATAGCCAACATGTGGCTGGCGGTCTTTGCAGATGTGGGCGTGTCGGTCATAGCTATCCTCAACGCCATGAGAGCCATGTCAATTCATAATTCATAATTCATAATTCATAATTATTGACATGGGATATTGTATTGTTGTTTTAAAGATATATCCCAATACGAAAGAACAGCCATTATGTATCTCAGCAATATACAGTCAAATTATCATATAAAAAAGGTGGGAGCATTTTCCCACCTTTTTTATTCGCAATTCTACAAAAAAAGCACCCGTTCTCCTGTGAGAACGGGTGCAAAAAATTTCAATTGTATGCGGTATTATTCAGAAATGTCAGCGTGGTGAGCCTGAAGCGATTTAACACCGAAGTGAGTGTTCTGCTTGATAGCCTTGATGCCCTCAGCGCTTGCCTTAGCCGCCGCCATAGTGGTGATGTAAGGTATGCGGTGCTTGATGGCAGCCTTTCTGATGTAGCTGTCATCGTGAACGCTGGTCTTGCCTGCGGGAGTGTTGATTATCAGCTGTATCTCGCCGTTAGCGATCTGATCGGCGATGTTGGGTCTGCCCTCATACAGCTTGAATATCTTCTCGGCGGGAATGCCTGCGTTCTTTATCAGCTCATAGCTCTTGCCTGTTGCCAGTATACGGAAGCCCAGCTCGTTGAATGCCCTAGCTATCTCTTCCAGTTCGGGCTTATCACGGTCGCAAACGCTCAGCAGGACAGTGCCCTCGCTGGGCAGTCTGGTCTGGGTAGCTTCCTGAGCCTTATAGTAAGCCTCACCGAAGCTGGGGGAGATGCCCAGAACTTCGCCTGTGGATCTCATCTCAGGTCCGAGAACGGGGTCAACTTCGGGGAACATGTTGAACGGGAACACAGCTTCCTTAACGCCGTAGTGACCTATCTTCTTATCCTTAAGGGAAGGTACCGGCGAAGGATTGCCTGTCAGAGGAGCGGTAATTATCTCGGTAGCTATCTTTACCATGTTTATCGAGCATACCTTAGATACCAGCGGAACTGTTCTCGATGCGCGGGGGTTAGCCTCCAGCACGTAAACAGTGTCGCCCTCAATAGCGTACTGCATGTTCATCAGACCCTTGACATTCATCTCGACAGCTATCTTCTTGGTATATTCCTTGATGGTAGCAACTATCTCGGGGCTGAGGTTCTTGGAAGGCAATATGCAGGCAGAGTCGCCCGAATGAACGCCCGCAAGCTCGATATGCTCCATAACAGCGGGAACGAAACAATGCTCGCCGTCGGAGATAGCGTCAGCCTCGCACTCGGTAGCGTGGTTGAGAAATCTGTCTATCAGTATAGGTCTGTCAGGTGTAACGCCTACCGCAGCAGACATGTACACTTTCATCATCTCATCATCGTGAACTATCTCCATGCCGCGTCCGCCCAGAACGTAGGAAGGTCTTACCATTACGGGATAGCCTATCTTGTTGGCGATAGCGAGGGCTTCATCAACATTGACAGCCATGCCTGCCTCAGGCATCGGTATGCCCAGCTTGTCCATCATAGCGCGGAAGTGGTCTCTGTCCTCAGCGAGGTCGATAGTTTCGGGAGTAGTACCCAGTATATTTACGCCGTACTTCTTCAGGTCGTTAGCCAGGTTCAGAGGAGTCTGACCGCCGAACTGTGCGATAACGCCCACAGGCTTCTCCTTCTCGTGGATAGACAGAACATCTTCCAGCGTCAGAGGCTCGAAATACAGCTTATCGGAAGTATCGTAGTCGGTAGAAACAGTTTCGGGGTTGCAGTTTACGATTATCGACTCAAAGCCCAGCTTTTTGAGAGCCAGTGCCGCATGAACGCAGCAGTAGTCAAACTCGATACCCTGACCGATACGGTTAGGACCGCCGCCCAGTATCATTATCTTGGGCTTGTCGGTATTGACGGGGCTGTTGTCCTCATCGAGGTGGTAAGTGCTGTAATAGTAAGCCGCATTCTCTGTACCGCTTACGTGAACGCCCTCCCACGCTTCCTTGATGCCGAAGCCGATGCGGGCATTTCTTATCTCCTCTTCGGTAACTTCCAGCAGAGATGACAGGTATCTGTCGGAGAAACCGTCCAGCTTAGCCTGTTTCAGCACGTCCTTCTCGGGAACAGCGCCCTTCTTAGCCAGCAGAGCCTCTTCCTCGTCCACCAGTTCCTTCATCTGCTCTAAGAACCAGTGCTTTATCTTGGTCAGCTCGTGTATCTCCTCGATGGTAGCGCCCTTGCGCAGAGCCTCGTAGATAACGAACTGTCTTTCGCTGGTGGGGAAACGCAGCTTGTCCAGCAGCTCTTCCTTGCTGAGGTCATGGAAATTCTTTGCAAAGCCGAGACCGTATCTGCCTGTTTCAAGGCTTCTGATAGCTTTCTGGAAAGCCTCCTTGTAGGTCTTGCCGATGCTCATTACCTCACCGACAGCGCGCATCTGTGTGCCCAGCTTATCCTCAGCGCCCTTGAATTTTTCAAAAGCCCATCTTGCAAATTTTATAACTACATAGTCGCCGTCGGGAACATACTTATCAAGTGTGCCGTACTTGCCACAGGGTATCTCATCAAGTGTAAGACCGCATGCCAGCATAGCAGATACCAGTGCTATCGGGAAGCCTGTTGCCTTTGAAGCCAGTGCAGAAGAACGTGAAGTTCTGGGGTTTATCTCGATAACGACTATCCTGCCGTCCTCGGGGTTTCTTGCGAACTGGCAGTTACAGCCGCCGATAACTTCGATGGATTCGATTATCCTGTAAGACATCTCCTGGAGTTCTTTCTGAACATCTTCGGGGATAGTCAGCATCGGTGCGGAACAGAAGGAGTCACCTGTGTGAACGCCGATGGGGTCGATATTCTCGATGAAGCAGACAGTTATCTTGTTGTTATTAGCATCTCTTACAACTTCCAGCTCCAGCTCTTCCCAGCCGAAGATGCACTCTTCAACAAGTACCTGACCTACCAGCGAAGCCTGCAAGCCTCTTGCGCAGACCACTTTCAGCTCGTCAACATTATATACCATGCCGCCGCCTGCGCCGCCCATAGTATAGGCAGGTCTGAGAACGACAGGATATTTCAGCTCTTCCGCGATCTTTACAGCTTCATCTACCGAGTAAGCAACCTGGCTCTTCGGCATGCTGATGCCCAGCTCTTTCATGGCGTTCTTGAACTCTATCCTGTCCTCGCCGCGCTCGATGGCATCTACCTGAACGCCGATGACCTGCACGCCGTACTTTTTCAGCACGCCTGCCTTGTCAAGCTCAGAGCAGAGGTTAAGACCCGACTGACCGCCGAGATTGGGCAGCAGAGCATCGGGGCGCTCCTTTTCGATTATCTGGGTGAGCCTGTCAAGGTTCAGCGGCTCGATATAGGTTATATCAGCCACATCGGGGTCTGTCATTATGGTAGCGGGGTTCGAGTTTACGAGTACTATCTCATAACCCAGGTTTCTCAGCGCCTTGCAAGCCTGAGTGCCCGAGTAGTCGAACTCACACGCCTGACCGATGATTATAGGGCCCGAACCGATTATCATTATCTTGTTGATGTCCTGTTTCTTTGGCATACTAGAATCTCCTATCCCGCACAGCTGTGCGTAAAATTTCTAAAAAAATCCCTTAACGTATATCATACCATATTTTCTGCCAAATTGCAAGACGTAATTGCAAAAACTTCATTATAATTATTTTGCGTCCCGCATTAATTCACAATATCATAACGCTCCGTTTTTTCCTGACAGCCCCCGCTAAAGACTTCCCTGCTGTAAGGCGGGCTATTTCTGTCTGACCATCTCTTCTGCCGCCAGCCGCTTATTTCTTATGCACAGGCTGATCTCCCGACCGCAGCCTGCGAGAATGCTGTCACACACGATGTCCTCAGCTTCCTGCTCGGCAAAGCGCCTTATACCGCGTGCCGAACTTTTATCCTCAAAGCACATGTCAGCCGCAAATTCAGCACATTCGGGCGATACTGCAAGGATATGACCCATTTTTCCCACCCTTTCGCGCAGTTTTTCAAACTCCCGCTCGGCTATAAGGCGAAGGCTGTCGCGCGAGAGCGGCTCAAACACTATCACTTTGTCGATGCGGCTGATAAGCTCGGGTGCGAGTACCTGCCGCACCGCTTTTTCCATCTCGCTTTGCAGACTTTTCTCCCGCTCGCCGAAGCCTGCTGTTTTCTGTGCGGCTAAGTCTGCCGCCCCAGCATTGGTGGTGAGTATGACGGTCATTTCGCTGAGGTCTGCACGTCTGCCGAGACTGTCAGTCACCACCCCCTCTTCCAGCATCTGGAGAAGTATGCCGAAAATGTCGCGGTGGGCTTTCTCTATCTCGTCAAAGAGCAGTACGCCAGCAGGCTTGCGGCGAATAAGCTCTATCAGTCTGCCGCCGTCCTCACAGCCCACATAGCCCGCAGGTGCGCCAAGCAGTTTCGATACGCTGTGCGGCTCCATATACTCGCTCATATCCAGCCTGATAAGGCAGTCCTCGCCGTAAAGCTGACCCGCAAGTTCACGCGCCAGCATGGTCTTGCCAACGCCTGCGCTGCCCGCAAATACGAAACTGCCCACAGGTCTCCTGCCGCGCCCGAGACCCAGCCTGCGCCGCCTTACAGCCCCCGCCACTGCCGACACTGCCTTCTCCTGCCCTATGACCTTGCCATTGAGCCGCTTTTCAAGACCTGTCAGCCGTCTGCGCTCTTCATCGTCTGCCGCCGCACATTTCAGCCCTGTACACCTGCCCGCCACCTGTTCGAGGGTGGCACGGTCCAGCACCGTCAGCTGACGTGCTTTCGCCACTGCATCGAGGTATTCGCTCCTGTCGGCTTTGCCTGTGATATAGCGCTCAAATGCGCGGTCAAGACCCTCTTTCTTACCTGCCGCCAGCTTGCGGGCACTGCATGCTTCATCAAGCAGGTCGATGGCTTTGTCGGGGAAATGTTTCTGCCGCATATAGCGCCCGCTGAGGGTGACTGCATACCTGCAAACGTCATCATTTATGCTGACCCCATGAAACTCCTCCAGCCTGCCCCTCAGCCCCCTCAGCATATCGAACGTGCTGTCCTCGTCGGGTTCTTCTATCACGACTTTGCTGAAACGTCTGTCCATAGCCGCGTCCCGCTCGATGGTGCGGCGGTATTCCTCAAAAGTTGTCGCGCCGATGACCTGTATCTTCCCCCGCGCCAGACCCGGTTTCAGGATATTTGCCGCATCTATCGCACCCTCAGCCGCGCCTGCGCCCATGATGTTGTGTATCTCATCTATAAACAGTATGCACCCGCCTGTCTGTTCGGCTTCGTCAAGGCAGGCTTTCAGGCGTTCTTCAAAGTCGCCGCGATATTTTGCGCCTGCCAGCAGAAGTGTCAGGTCAAGGGCGAAGATCCGTCTGTCAGCCAGCGGCGCGGGTACACTGCCCGAAACTATCTTCACTGCCAGACCCTCGACTACTGCTGTCTTGCCAACGCCCGCTTCGCCCACAAGACAGGGATCGTTCTTGGTGCGCCTGCAAAGGATCTCCATGACCCTTTCAAGTTCCCTGTCCCTGCCTATCAGCGGGTCAAAGCTAAGGCAGACCGTCGGGTCGGTCAGTTCCCTGCCGAACTTTGGCAGTGTTTTAAGGCGCGGCAGCGGTCGGAGGTCGCGGCGCGTCCCCGAAAGGCAGTCTGCCGACATTCTGCGCACATCTGTATGCAGGCGTTTCAGTATCTGCAACGCACAGCAGTCATCGCATCTCAGCAGACCCGCAAGGATATGCTCACTGCCAACGCTCATGCCGCCCAGCCGCTGTGCCGTATCAAGCACAGTCCTTACGTTGGGTGTACGCGCACTTTCAGTTGTCATGCAGGGCGTACCTCTGCCGATGAGTTCTTCTATCTCATCAGACACTTTTTCATAAGTCACACCGTACCGTGAGAGAACAGCTTCTGCCGCGCCGCCGCACCCTGTCAGCGCCAGCAGGAGATGTTCCGTACCCAGATAGGTGTGCCCCATCTGCCCCGCCAGCCCTGCGGCACTGCGGATAGTCTGCTTGTATATATCTGTTTGTCTTTCCATATCAAAAGCACCTCCGATGAAAGTATCGCCCGTGATACAAAAGCTATTCAGCCGCCGCGCCGAATATGTCTTGTGAACATGCATGCGCATCAGTCAAAAAAATATGTGGTTATCACGCCGACACACCAAGATCTGCGATGTTATATCGGGCTCTGAATACAGCCTGCGGGGAAAAGATAACATCAACTCAGTTTTTTCCTCGTTATAAAGGTATCTTTTGGGCGGTGTGCCAAACGGATAGTCAAAAAAACTTCCTGCCGCGCTGTCACACTTTTTTACGATGCACATAATATATACCATAAGGCTCACGAAGCCTTAAATAAGACCCAAAAGGAGAAAATACTATGAACTTCGGATCAAACTACTGGTGGATAATCATTCTCATCCTCATCATCGGCATGGCAGGCTGCGGCTGCTGCGGCGGCAACAACTGCGGCTGTGGCTGCAACAACGGCTGCGGCTGCAGCTGAACTTAGCGGCAAGTCAGAAAAACGGCGGGCGACCCCCGCCGTACATATTCTTCTGCGCATGGGGGCGGAGAGTTATCCCCCGCCCGAATGCGGCAGTATTTAAAATGCAGATAACTGCTTTCAGCCATCACAGGATAAGGCATATCAGCCCCGAACAGCCCTCGTTTATCATGCGCTCGATGGTCTCTTTCAGGCGCATGCGGGCATCGTCGGGCAGCTTTGACAGCTTGGTGTAAAGCCCCTCGCTGACAAGTTCGTGCAGGGATTTGCCGAAAATGTTGGACTCCCATATCTTGTCGGGACTGTTCTCGAAATCGCTCATCATATACATCACCAGTTCTTCCGACTGCTTTTCACTTCCGACTATGGGCGCGACTTCGGTGTTTATCTCTGTTCTGACAAGATGTATGGCGGGCGCTTGTGCTTTAAGGCGTATGCCGTATTTGCCGCCCTGCCTGATTATCTCGGGTTCTTCCAGACTCAGTTCCGAAAGTTCGGGCATCACTATGCCGTAGCCCGTGCTTTCCATCTGCGCGATGGCATCGCGGTATTTGGTGAACTTTCGGCGTATCTCCACAAGTTCCAGTATACGCGGCATAAGATCGTTCTCGCCCTTTATCTCAAGACCTGTCGCTTCGCCTATCACACGGTAGAAAAGCTCGCTGTAAAGCTGTGCTTCTATCACCGCAGAACCGTTTCCCGCGTCGATGTTCCTCACGGTACACCTTTCCACATACTCGCATGCGCCTATCACTTCGGCACAGCCCGCTATCTGCCGCAGGGTCTGCACGCCCTCTGCGGCTTCGCGTATGTGGCTGAACACCGATTCTTTCAGCCAGTGACCCTTGCCCAGCGTATTGACCCATTCGGGCATGGCTATGCCTATCTCCCTCACGGGGAAAGAGTACAGCACATTCGCCATGATGCCCTTGATGTCCTCTTCGTCCAGTTCAAGGCAGTTTACGGGCATTACCTCAGTGCCGTATTTTTCGGTCAGCGCGGCGCACATCTCCTTAGTGCGGGGAGATCTGGGTTCAGCCGTGTTCAGAAGCACCACAAACGGCTTATCAATGGCTTTCAGCTCGTTTATGACCCTTTCTTCCGCTTCCTCGTACTCATCGCGAGGCAGGTCTGTAAAAGAACCGTCTGTGGTTATCACCAGCCCTATCGTCGAATGCTCGGTTATGACCTTTCTTGTACCGACTTCCGCCGCCATATTGAACGGTATCTCGCTGTCGAACCAGGGGGTCATCACCATGCGGGGGGCTTCCTCCTCTATATACCCCTGTGCTGACGGTATTATATACCCCACACAGTCTATCAGCCTTACCGAGAACTGTGCGCCGCCGTCCAGCGTTATGCTGACGGCTTCTTCGGGTATGAATTTCGGTTCGGTGGTCATTATCGTCCTGCCGCCTGCCGACTGCGGGAGTTCGTCCTGCGCACGTTCGCGCCTGTACTCACTGCCGATATTTGGTATCACCAGCTGTTCCATGAACCTCTTTATAAACGTTGATTTACCTGTGCGCACAGGACCTGCCACACCGATGTAAATATCTCCGCCCGTCCTACGGGCTATCTCACCATAAATATCACTCATAAAATCACCTATCTTGAATGGGGGCTGACTCGCCCCCATGCCCCCACGCTCCGCCGCGCCCGGAGGGTTATCGCTTCGTTCGCAAAACGCCCCTACGGGTCGTTTTGTTCACTCTCGCGATAACGGGGCGCGGGTCGCTCTTTGGCATGGGCAGAGCTTTGTTATGCCCTCTTTGCTTTGCGTGGGTATGTTGTTGTTTTGCTTGTTATTTTGAATTGTCGTTGCGGGCGAAATGATTATTTTTGAAAACATCGGTGTAGGGTGGGGGCTTGCCCCCACCTTTTATTTTGCCGATTTTTCGCCCTATTTTAAATGGGGGCAGAGCTTTGTTATGCCCTCCTTGCTTTGCGTGGGTATGTTGTTTTTGTTTGTTGTTTTTGCTTGTGGCTGCGGGTCAAAACGGCGGGAGCAAGCCCCCGCCCTACATTAAATCGCGGAACTTTCGCCATATTTTAATGGGGGCTGACCACGTTCGACGCAGTCAACATTACCCCAATACTCCAAACATCAGCTTTGCTGATGTTGCGCTCTTTGGCATGGGGCTGAACTTTGTTATGCCCTCTTTGCTTTGCGTGGGTATGTTGTTTTTGTTTGTTGTTTTTGCTTGTGGTTGCGGGTCAAAACGGCGGGAGTTATGCCGACGCAGTCGCATACGCCCCCGCCCTACATTAAATCGCGGAACTTTCGTCCATGTCAATAATTATGAATTATGAATTATGAATTATGAATTAAACATTGCGAATCACTATCATTCCTGCGGGGGTGGTGTCGCTGTCAAGTTCGTTGTCCTCTAAGATGGCTTCGACTGAGGTGCGGGTGCGTTTGGCTATGTCCCATATGTCCTCGCCGCCGATGCAGCGGCACAGCCTTATTGCACAGCTGTTGTCGCGGCAGGCGGGCTTTTCTTCGTCCATTTTTATACTGCTGACCAGCTTCACATTACCGCCGCTGACGGTTTTACAGCAGATGCGAACATCTGCACGCACGCGAATGCTTCCGCCCTCGCCGAGATAGTAGGAACAGCCTGTGACTGCGGCGTTCGCTTCGGTCAGCACACTGCTGTCGGCGGCGGGGAGTTCGGCTTCGTAGGCGCACTGACCCTCAGTGCAGAAGATGCCGCCCTCACTGCCCTCGCCCATGACTGCGCAGGTCACACTGCCTGTCAGCAGGTATTTGCCGTCCTCTTTTCTGATGGTGGGTCTGCCGCATTCGGCTGAACAGTCGCAGACCATTCCCACTGTACCGTCGGGTGCTGTAAGGGCGCATTCGGCGTTGGCTGAAAGGGTGTTGCTGTCTGCCTGACCTGCGGGTATCTCGGCTATGTCATCGGGGAAGCACTCGTATTCGGTGGAGAAAGCATCGGTCACATAGACAGAAGTACCTGTTTTTTCGGCGGTGCAGAACACATTCAGCGTCAGTTCCCATTCGGCTGTCTTTTCCTCGCCGCTGCCTGCCATAAGGCTGCACCCCGCAGGCGTGACCTCAGCGCTGACCCTGAAGCTGTCATCAACGCCCTCCATGTCGATTATCTGGCTGAAAGGCAGGGTGAATTTCAGTGTTTGGACACAGTCCTCGCCTGTTTTGTCGATGCAGGCGTAAAGCACTTCCAGTTCGGCTTCGCCCTTGACAGCAAGTTTGCCCGCCACAGTTCTGCACTCACTGCGGGAGATGACACAGCCTGTTCTCAGCACAGTGCCTACTGCGGGTTTATCTTCGGGCAGAGATGTTTGCTGGATAACGGTTATGCGCTTTGAAGCGGTAAGCCGTCTGACGGGGCAGGTGACGGTCTGTTTTCTCAGCTGAATGCCGCAGCCTGCGCCGCCTGTCAGCACTGTTTTTTCGCGGGTACAGCAGACTTTCAGTGCCGCACAGACAGTTCCGCGGACTGCTATGC
Organism: uncultured Ruminococcus sp.; assembly: GCF_902762735.1. Classification (GTDB taxonomy): domain Bacteria; phylum Bacillota; class Clostridia; order Oscillospirales; family Ruminococcaceae; genus Hominimerdicola. The sequence goes on along the minus strand of NZ_CACWPP010000018.1, from coordinate 10,584 downwards.
GGCGGCTGCCTTTAGCGCGGCAGCTGACACCTCTTGCGGTGAGTTCGATGCTGACTTCGGGGGCGGGGCAGTCGGCTGATAGTTCGACTGTGCGGGATAGTTCAACGTCCTGTTCGGCGCAGTTGATGCGGCGGCTGCCCTCAGTCAGGTAAAGCACGCGGATAACGGCTGTAAGTTCAAAAGTCAGCTTATCGGCGGTGACTGTCTGGGCAGTCAGACGCGGTTCGACTGTACACCTCAGTATGCGGAAAACATCGGGGAAATAATCGGGCAGTACAAAGTCCCTTTCCAGCGGGAGTTCCTCAGTGGTATCCAGCAGTTTTTCCGTCACGCAGACTGTATCGGTCGTGAGTTTCAATTCGTTCAACATTATACATACCTCCTGTTTCTTGTAATAGGGTCTGCTAAGTAATAATATGAGTGCTTTATTCGGAATATTCATTTTTGTGGTTATCCCTTTAGCACACCAACTAAAAATGCGGTAAACAAAAGGATAATTGAGCGTTGTATATTTTTCCCCCGCCTGCGGCGGGGGAAAGATATACGCCAAGACCCCTAAGTTCTGTATAGCCGCTGTTTTTGTGGTGTGTCAGCGGGATAACCACAATTCGGAATATTCATTTTTATTCATAATTTTTGGCATGGGTCGGAGAATGCTGAGATTTGCGATGGTCCAAGGCGCGGGGTTTTGTGGGTGGGTGGGAGGGGAGGCAGCCCATAAAAAGAGAAATACGGACCCGCTGCGTCAGAACTTCAAAGCTGATAAGCGGCACGCCGCACCCGCACACCATGCTGTTTGAAAACATCTCCCTTTTGTGACGCGCAAAAGCAGTCACGCGATGCCTGCGCAAATGCAAAAAGTTCATATTGTTAAAAAAGAAGTGAATATTCTGTATTGAAAAACGTTCTTAAATATGGTATGATAAAAGATAACAATAATCTTTTTGCGAGGAGGAACAACATATGAACATTTCGCAGACTGCTGAAAAAGGCTCGCCAAAGAGTTTTCTTACACTGCATGAAGACCCCGCTGTGCAGGAAAAAGGCACTCTTGCGCCCCGCGCGTATTTCGTTCCGTTCGCACCCTCACAGCAGGCTGACCTGCCGCGTGAAAAGTCCGGGCGGCTGGAACTGCTGAACGGCGAGTGGGAGTTTGAGTACTTCGACAGTGTCATCGACCTGCCCGACCGCTTTACCGAAATGCCCTTTACAAAGCGCATTCCTGTTCCGTCAAACTGGCAGCTTCACGGCTTTGACAAGCCGCAGTACACAAATGTCAACTACCCCATTCCCTTTGACCCGCCTTTTGTGCCCGATGATATTCCCGTTGGGGTCTACCGCAGGAGTTACCTCCACAAGCCTGACGGAATGTCGAAAATACTGGTGTTTGAGGGCGCTGACAGCTGTTTGTATCTGTTCGTAAACGGCGGGTTCGTCGGCTACACGCAGGTATCCCACCGCATGACCGAGTTCGACCTGACCGAACATCTGCACGAGGGCGAAAACTCCATTGTCTGCGTGGTTTTGAAGTGGTGTGACGGCACTTATCTCGAAGATCAGGACAAGTTCAGGCTTTCGGGCATATTCCGCGATGTATACATGCTCAGCAGACCGGCGGGAGCGGTGGATAATTACCGCGTTTATGCCGATATGTCGGGCGAGATCAAAGTTGAAGTCACAGGGGCTTCGGCAGTGGTGGAACTGTATGACGGCGACACTCTTATCTGCGGCGGCAGGGCGGAAGAGGGAAATGCCTTCACCGCAAAAATTGATGAGCCTAAGCTCTGGTCTGCGGAAAGACCGTATCTGTACACGCTGGTACTGAGAACTGATGATGAAGTCATATATGACAGGGTGGGGCTCAGGACAGTTAAGATAGAAAACGGCGTGTTTACCGTCAACGGGAAGAAAGTCAAGATATTCGGCGTGAACCGCCATGACAGCTACCCCGACACGGGATACTATGCCGATGAAGCTAAGATGCGCCGCGACCTTGAACTGATGAAAGCCCACAACATCAACGCGTTGAGGACTTCGCATTATCCCAATGCACCGCGCTTTTACGAACTTTGTGACGAGTACGGCTTCTATGTGATAGACGAAGCTGACATTGAAAGTCACGGCTGTGTCAACGTTTACCAGAATTTGCGCTGGGACAGAGAGGGCGGCACTTACAACGGCATCGCGCTGACAGCCAGTGACCCCATGTTCCGCGAGGGCATACTGCACAGGCATCGGCTGTTAGTTAAGCGCGATGTTAACCGTCCCTGCGTGGTTTTCTGGTCACTGGGAAACGAGAGCGGCTGGGGGACGAATTTCCGCGAGGGCGCACAGCTGGTCAAATCACTTGACAGCACCCGCCCTGTACACTACGAAAGCACCCACTGCCTTGACGGTACGCCCGATGACGTGCTTGATGTGGTGAGCGAGATGTACACCTCTGTTGAGGGCATGCAGGAGTTCCTGCAAAAAGAGAGTGAGAAGCGCCCATTCATACTTTGCGAGTACAGCCATGCTATGGGCAACAGTTCGGGAGATCTGGAAGATTACATGCAGATGTTCATGTCCGATGACCGCTTTATCGGCGGGCTGGTGTGGGAGTGGTGCGACCACGCATTCCCTGTCGGCGAGGACGAGGACGGCGTAAAATACGGCTACGGCGGCGATTTCGGCGAACTGCACGATGACGGAAATTTCTGCTGTGACGGTCTGGTTTACCCTGACAGAACGCCGCACACGGGTCTGTTGGAGGTAAAACAGGTATACCGCCCTGTGCGGGTGGTGAAGCGCGGCGGCGAATATTACATGCAGTCAAAACTGCATTTTGTGAGTGCGGAAGAGCGCTATGAACTGCGCGCCAACGGCGAAGTCATAGACTTTGAACTGCCGCCTGAGGGCGAGTGCAAGATCGTTCTGCCCGATGATATTTCGGGGGACAGCATAAAATTCACGCTGAATGACAGGCGTGACGGTCACGAGGTTTGCTTTGACCAATTTTTGCTGTCTGAGGAAGATATATCGTCCGCAAAGACTTCTGCCAATGTGGAAGAGGTAATTGAAAGCGGGCTGACTTTTGAGGTGAGAGCGGGCGGCGCGAGGTTCGTGTTTGACCGCAGAAAAGCCGAATTCACGGTGATAGAGCGGGGCAGGAACATTCTGGAAAAGCCGATGGCGTTCAACTTCTTCCGCGCACCCACCGACAACGACACCATGCGCGGCGACTGGGACAGGCTGTACATGCGTTCACCTGCCGTGAAAGTCTACGAAACGGTGCTGACCCGCGAGGACGGCTGTGCGGTGATACGCGCAAAGACCGCTTACGGACGCAGTATTTTCGCACCTTTCGCGCGGGTCGATGCCGAGTACCGCATTGACGGTGAGGGCAGGCTGACCATTACCGCAAGCCTTGATGCAGATGACGAAAAGCTGGCAGTACTGCCGCGCTTCGGGCTGAGGCTGTTTCTCGATAAAGCCTATGATACGGCGGATTATCGGGGCTATGGACCGACCGAGAGTTACATCGACAAGCATCAGGCTTGCCGCTACGGCGATCACAGCGCAAAGATCGGTCAGTTATATGAACCTTATCTGCGCCCGCAGGAGAACGGTTCACACTGGGGTACAAAGCGGCTGAAAGTCAGCGGCGGCAGGAATGAGATAGTCATTACTTCTGCTGAGGGGCTTTCATTCAGCCTGAGTGAGTACACGCAGGAGGAACTGGCATCGAAGCGGCATCGCTTTGAACTTGAAAAGAGCGGATACTCGGTGCTTTGCGCCGACTTTGCGATGGCAGGTGTGGGTTCAAATTCCTGCGGACCTTTGCTGATGGAGAAGTACCGCGTTCCCCTGAAAGGCGGCAGATGGTCGATGACCATTGAAGTGAGATAGAAATATATTAAACAAAAAATGCAGGAGATAACGATGATACTGAAGAGATACAAAAAGCCGATCATAACAGCCGCAGTCGGTTTGACAGCGGCGGCGGTGCTGTTTGTGGTCGGGGCGAATATCGTGGCGGCGTTCACTTTGCGGGACGCTTACCGCGAATACACAAACTTCGGTGACAGCGAGATAAATAGGCTGAAAGACGAAATGGGCATCACGCTTGGAGGAAGTTCATCGCCTGAAAAATTGACAGTCAGTCACGCGGCAGGCGACTACTGCTATCAGCTTTGGCTGAGGGATACCGAACCGCCGCAGAAGTTCATGGAGGACTGTTTTGACGGAAAATATGAAACTGTCGATGTGAGTGCGCTGAGCGGCAGTTACGATCTCGATCATGACGGCGAAAAGCCCGAAAGTGCGGAAGAGATATTCCGATGCGAGTACGTAAACAGCGGCGGTGTGAAGCGGTTCGACTGCTATTATGCGGCATTTTACAGGGACGGCGGCGGTTTTAAGGCAAAGCTGTTCGCATCTAAGAATTAGGTGGCTGATATGGAAATGAATGAAAATTTGGGCAGACCCAATTATTACAGACCAAAATGGAAGAAACTGCGGGGCTGTCTGACGGCGTTTATCGTGGCGGTCGTGCTGTTTTTTGGGTTGATTTTCTATTCAATGATCTCGGCAAGGCGGCAGTATCACAAGGACTGGGACAAATTTGACGATGAACGCATCAGCTATGCCGAACGCATACTTGATATGGAACTGCCCGATGATGTGACGGCAGAGCGGTTCATTTGTAGCACATGGCTGGACAGTTATGTGCGGTTTTGGGTGAGCGGCATAGATGACCCGCAGAAATTCCTTGAAAAGGCTTATCCTGCGGGAGAGTGCGAAATTTCGCCCCCAACGGGAGAGTCTTTGGACTGGCTTGCCTATGTAGCTGACGATGTGGGTGCAGGACATGACTTCACCGAAATTTACGACCTGAAATTAAAAGGCAAAAACGACGGGTTGTATGACTACTGCATCGGCTTCGGAAAAAATGACGGCGGATACTACGCGGTGATAGGCTATCGCACCTATTGACCGTAATCGTCTGAAATAAACAGAAAAAGAGAGGATTAAAATGGATCTTTGGTTTACAGAAAAGCATACTGATGATGTTAATTTCACAATAAAAGTGAAGAAACAGCTCTATTCGGGCAAAAGCTATTATCAGGAGATAGATGTGTTCGACACCTACGAATTCGGGCGGGTGCTGGTGCTTGACGGCTTCATCATGCTGACCGAAAAGGACGAATATATCTACCATGAGATGGTCACGGCTGTGCCGATGGCGGTCAACCCTGACATAAAGAACGTGCTGGTCATCGGCGCGGGTGACGGAGGCACTGTGCGGGAACTGACCAGGTATCAGTCGGTCGAAAATATTGATATGGTCGAGATAGACGAACAGGTGGTGCAGGTCTGCAAGGAATTTCTGCCGCAGACTGCATGCAGGTTCGATGACCCGAGAGTTCACCTGTTTTTTGAGGACGGTCTGAAATACGTGCGCAGAAAGCAGAACGAGTATGACCTGATAATTGTTGACTCCACCGACCCGTTCGGACCGGGTGAGGGGCTGTTCACGAAGGAATTTTACGGCAACTGCTTCAAAGCGCTGACAGACAGCGGCATACTGATAAACCAGCACGAAAGCACTTACTACGACAGCTATGTGGACATGGTGAAACGCACTCACAAGCGCATCGGTGCCAGCTTCCCTGTGACGATGGTGTATCAGGCGCATATACCCACATATCCGTCGGGGCACTGGCTGTTCGGTTTTGCATCGAAGAATCTGCACCCTGTCTATGACCTGAAAGCAGACCGCTGGAATGCGCTGGGCATAAAGACGCGCTACTACAACACCGAACTGCACAAGGGCTGTTTCGCTCTGCCGAACTATGTGCTGGAGATACTGGAAAATTCGTAGGGATAAATAATATATTTTTTAGTATTTGTTTGGTCTTAATCATCAAATAAGGAGGGATTTTAGTGAGTAATAATCAATCTTGTAAATCTAACTATAATAAAATAATAACAACTGATGATGTTGATAAAAATGGAATCGATTTAGTTGAAAACAAAGATGTTCAAAAAATAAATGAAAATGGGCAGTTTTTGACTGAATGGGAGAAAGAACATCAAAGTGAGTTGCTTGATGATTTATTTCGGGTCATTGATTCAATTACAGAAAAAGATTCAAATAGTACATCTTATAAACGATATCCTACAGTTATTCACGTCTTTAATAGATGCGGCATAATGCCATCGAATTATGTTGTTTTTGATTTAGAAACAACTGGTTTAGAGTTTGATTTCTGTGACATTATTGAAATTGGTGCTATCAAGTATATTGATCATGTTGAAAAGGAAAGATTTCACAGTTTTGTTAATATTCCATATAAAATTCCATTATCCATAACTGATCTTACTGGCATTACTGATCAAATGCTTTCTGATGCTCCTAGTATTTCTGAAGTTCTCCCTTTATTCACAAAGTTTATTGGTGATTTACCATTGATTGCTCATAATAGAAGATTTGATATGATTTTTATTCAAACCGCATTATTTGAAAATGGGTATGAAAGACTCTTTAATGAAACTATTGATACTGTTAAACTTGCCCAAAAATATTTGCCTCAGTTAGTCAATCACAAATTATCAGTAATAAAAGAGTATTTTAATTTAGATTATTCCTCACATGATTCGATAAGCGACTGTCAGGTTACAAGTTTTTTATACAAGTATTGTTTTGATCAATATACCGTTGAACATAAAAATGATTATCAATTATCAGATTTCGATAATGCTATATTTAAGACCGTGTGTACTATTCTAAATGAAAAAAATTATGATACGACATTATTAAAGGTTTCAGTTGGTAAAAATTATGTAGACATAAATTTTGGATATTATCAGATGTTGCGTTTTAAAAGAAAAGGCAAATTAAAGTATTGGCTTATTGATATTGACTTCAATACATTCAAAAAGAAATATAGTACAAGTATTCATCACACTATTGCTTCTAGATCTGAAGGGTTAATTACTCGTCTTTTTATTGAGTATCCAAATCAGCTATATGAATTCACAGATTATATTGTAAGTGAATATCAGGTATGCAAAGAAAATAACGATACATATTATAATCATGTTATGAACCGTATTCTTTAGAAAAAAGTTGTATGGAGGTTTTTATGTTAGAGAAGAATATTTCCACTTTTATAGGCTGTGACTGCGAGTATGACGAGGCAAAGATAGTAATGTTCGGTGCGCCGTTTGACAGCACCACATCTTTCAGACCCGGTACGAGGTTCGCGAGTCAGGCGATGAGGAGCGAGAGTTTCGGGATAGAAACTTTCTCGCTGTACCAGATGAAAGACCTGCTGGACATAAAGGTGTTCGACAGCGGCGACCTTGAACTGCCTTTCGGTTCGCCGAACAAGGCTCTTTCGGACATTCAGGAGAGGACTGCCACCATACTCGCAGACGGCAAGATACCCTGCATGATAGGCGGCGAACATCTGGTGACGCTGGGCGCTGTGCGTGCGGCGGCTGAAAAGTATCCCGACCTGCATGTTATACAGTTCGATGCCCATGCTGACCTGAGAGATGAATATCTCGGGGTAAAGCTGAGCCACGCCTGCGTTATGCGCCGCTGTCACGACCTGCTGGGCGACGGAAGGATATTCCAGTTCGGTATCAGGAGCGCTGACAAGAGCGAAGTTGATTTTATGATGGAACAGCACACCTCGATGAACCTGTTCGACTTCCGCACAATAAATGAAGCTGTGGGCTATATCGGCGCGGCACCTGTTTATTTCACACTCGACCTCGATGTGCTTGACCCGTCTGAATTTCCGGGAACAGGCACACCTGAGGCAGGCGGAGTGCATTTTGACGAGCTTCTCGATGCCATCGAAGTGCTGTCAGACCTGAACATTGTTGCCTTTGACATGAACGAGCTTTCGCCCGCTTACGATCACAGCGGCAGAAGCACTGCCCTTGCATGCAAGCTGATGCGCGAGATGCTGCTGAGGTTCTGCAAATAACAGGGCTGATGCCCCGCGCCGAAGTGCGGCGCAAATTTGGTATAGGAGTTTTTTATGCTGGTAAAAATTGAGCATCTGTATAAATATTTTAACGGCGAGCCGCTGCTGAAAGACATAAATCTCGTGATAGAGGATCACGAAGCTGTGGGACTTATCGGTGTCAACGGGTGCGGCAAGTCAACACTGCTGAACATACTTATGGGCGATATGGGCTATGACAAGACCGATGACGGGCTGGGTTCGGTGGAAGTCTCATCAAACTGCACCATCGGTTTTCTGCGGCAGAACAGCGGCCTGGAGAGCAGTTCGACCATTGACGAGGAACTGCACAAGGCCTTCGACAAATTGATAACCGCACGAAAGCGAATGGACGAGCTTGAACAGCAGATGACACATCTGACGGGGGGCGAGCTGGAAGTCGTCAGCGGGGAGTATGCCGAACTTTCGGCATATTTTGAAGCGAATGACGGCTACCGCATCGACGTGAACATCAGCCGCATCCTGAACGGCATGGGCTTTGGCGATGTGCCGCGCGACAGGGTCATATCATCGCTTTCGGGCGGCGAAAAGACACGTCTGGCGCTGGCAAAGCTGCTGCTTGAATGCCCCGACCTGCTGATACTGGACGAGCCGACCAACCATCTTGACTTCACGACACTGATGTGGCTGGAAGATTATCTCAAAAGCTACAAGGGTTCGATACTGATAGTTTCGCACGACAGGTACTTCCTGAACAAGGTATGTTCGCGCATATGCGAGATAGAACAGGGGCGGCTGACCTCCTACAAGGGCGGGTATTCCGCTTATGTGGTGCAGAAAAAGCACAACGCGGAGCGTCAGCTGAAAGAGTGGGAGGCTCAGCAGGAGGAGATAAAGAAGCTGGAGGATTACATCGTCCGCAACAAGACGAGGGCTTCAACTGCGAAGATGGCGAAATCGCGTCAGCACATGCTGGACAGGATAGAGCGCATCGACAAGCCGCTGATGTTCACCCGTCCGCCGAAGATAAAGCTGGAATACGACATCGAGCCGACTAAGGACATAGTTAAAGTGATAGACTGCCCGCTGGTCGTGGGCGAGGGCGAGAGCCGAAAGACGCTGATAAACAGCCTTGACCTGCACATCAGGCGGGGTGAGCATGCCGCCATAATCGGAGCGAACGGCATCGGCAAGACCTCGATACTCAAGCTGATACAGGGCATTATCCCGCACGAGCGCGGCAACATAGTGTGGGGCGGAAATGTGAAGATCTCCTACTTTGAACAGGAACACAACATACTGCACATGGGCAGCACTGTCATAGATGAGCTGACAGACCGTTTCCCCGGCATGACACCTGCTGAGGCGCGAAAGGCTCTGGGGGCGGTACTGCTGACGGGCGAGGACGTTTTCAAGCCTGTTTCGGTACTGAGCGGCGGCGAGCGTGCAAAGCTGTGCTTTGCGATAATGGCGAACACTCGCGGCAACGTACTTATCCTCGATGAGCCGACAAACCATCTCGACCTGAACACCAAAGAAGTTCTGGAAGATGTGCTGGCTGAGTTTGAGGGGACTATCATACTGGTCTCCCATGACAGATACCTGATAAACAAGGTGGCTGACCGCATAATCGAGGTCAAGGCTGATGAAGTCAACTGTTATGAGGGCAACTTTGATGCTTACGCGGAAGCCGTCAGTGCGGCGGGCGCGAAAGCGGCAGAGCAGGCGGCAGAACAGCGCCGCATTCAGGCTGAGCAGGACAAGCGTGAGCAAAAGGAGATAAGCTACCGCAGCAAAGAACAACGCGCTCTTGATGCGAAGCGCCGCGCGAGGGTCAGGGAGCTGGAAGGACTTATCGAGCAGGCTGAGGTGGACATTTTCAACCTTGAAAACGAGATAGCTGACCCCGAAGTGGCGGCGAATTACGGTCTGATGACCGAGAAGTGCAATCAGCTGGAAGCAAAGCGCACCGAACTTGACGAGATGATGGACGAGTGGGCGGAGCTTTCGGATTAATTCATAATTCATAATTCATAATTCATAATTGTTGGCATGGTCGGAAGAATCGTTTGCCGACAATAAAAAAGCACCTGTTCCCTGAATTTTTTGGGGGACTGGTGTTTTGCGGCTTTATACCTGCTTTTTCTTTCCCCTGCTTTTTGGGAAAGAAATATATGGCAGGATATGGGCATAAGTTTTTGTACCGACAATAAAATCCCAATTTGGTTGTGTATTGTTCCCCCGCCGAAGGCGGGGGAACAATACGAAAAAACAGCCATTTTGTATCATCAGCAATACACATCAAAATTGGGAGACAATAAAAAAGCACCTGTTCCCTGAAATCGGGGACGGGTGCTTTGTTTTGCTTTACGCTTTTTTTTCGAGAAGCTCGATGAGATCGCGCTTTGAGATGGGGCGGGAGAAGAGGTAGCCTTGTGCGTAATCTACGCCCATATCGCGGAGTATTTGCAGCTGATGCTCGGTCTCTACGCCCTCGACCAGTATCTTGCGGCGCATCTGTCTTATTGCCTTTGTCAATAAAAAACTGAGCCACAGCGCTAATAAAAAAGTGAGCCAGTTTTGATAAAAAAATAATGAGCCACTAATCATTATTCATGGTCGA
>NZ_CACWPP010000017.1 GCF_902762735.1 uncultured Ruminococcus sp. | reverse complement strand
CACTATCTTTCTTCTGTATTCATTCCTGAATTCTGCCCTGCCGCTGACGCACATCTGCTGTAATGTTACAGCATTACGCTCCAGTTCGGATATTCTCGCTGCCCTTGCAGACTGTTTTTCAAGTGCTGCCAGCGAAGTGCCGTATTCAAGAGTGCTGTTTCTGCATGCGGCGAATATCTCACGACCGCGTTCATTTAACGCCAGCACTCTGCCGTAGGGCACATCAAAAAAGTCGTGCGAAGTCACCCCAAGTGCCAGATACAGTATCATTCGCCGCACCCTTGCAAGTGTCACCGCCTTATGTTTGAACTGCAAAGCAAAATCCTCCGCCGAATGAATGACCTCACACTTTGTTTCGCGGGTATTCACGAAACGCCTTGCAAGATGCGATGACATATCTGGCAGCCGCATTATCTCAGATGAAGATGCTGTCATAATTTTCAGCAGCAGCACCTTATCTGCGTTTTCGATAAGAAAAGGCTCGTCCTGCAAAGTTTTCGGCACAAAAGCAGAGTAGTCCTCCCCTTCCCTGATAAGCGCCCTGATATGAGAAGCACTGGCTATGCCGTCTGTCGGTGAAGTGCTGTCATGGTCAGCGCCCTTTCTGGCAACAGCGCAAGGTTCGATCCACTCGGCAAATTTACTGATCGCTTTTATGTATTCAACAGCGAGCATATTGTTCGGCTTATCGAATACCTTCTGTATCGCAGGTATCCCCGATGCGGCTGAGACTGCCGCAGGATATGGCACACCGTTTTCCAGCATTTTCCGCACATATTCCGAGTCATCAAGTTCTGCCGAGACTTCAGCCGCCTTTTTCAATAATGGCAGATCCTGATCCTCGCACCCGAACGAAAGCATCGAAACGCCGCCCTCACCGAAGCCTGCAAGCAGCTGTACACCGCCCCTCGCAAACCGTTCCGCACTTGAGCAGGAATAAGGGCAAGGCAGTTCTATAACAAGATCTGCGCCGTTTTCAAGTGCTGTCTGTGCGCGGAAGAATTTGTCTGCCACAGCCGCATCGCCGCGCTGAACAGCCGCACCGCTCATTACAACGACGATATGTGTCGCACCCAGCCGCCTTGTTTCGGCAAGCTGATGCTTATGCCCGTTGTGGAAAGGATTGTATTCGGCTATTATTCCTGCGATCTTCATAGCTTACCTCCCTTGCTGTTAACAAATTCACATAATAAATATTGTGCAATATGTATATTTAAGCAAAACAGACTTGAAATTTAGCACAAATATTGTTATACTAATATTATATGGTATCGCGGCACAATTGTCAAGCCCGATATAATATTACAATTATTTACATTGAGAGGAGCATTTTTCCTATGAAGATCATACTGGTTGTTAATGCGGGTTCTTCCTCACTGAAGTATCAGCTGCTGAACATGGAGGACGAAAGCGTTATAGCAAAGGGTAACTGCGACCGTATAGGTATTGACGGTCATGTAAGCGCAAAGACAGGCGACGGCAGGAGCTATGAGGCTGACTGCGATTTTCCTACACACACAGAGGCTTTTGAGAAGCTGGTAGAGGTACTGACAAGCGGCGAAACAAAGGTCATCGACTCGATGAACGAGATCTCTGCTGTTGGTCACAGAATAGTACAGGGCGCTGAGGTATTCCGTGAGACATGTGCTGTTACTGATGAGGTCATCGACAAGATAGATGCTCTGGCTGAGCTGGCACCTGTTCACAATCACCCGCATGCACTGGCACTGAGAGCATGTAAGGCTGTTCTGCCCGAGGGTACACCTCAGGCTGTCGTATTTGATACAGCATTCCACGCTACTATGCCGAGAAAGGCTTTCCTGTTCGGTCTGCCTTATGACTGCTACACCGAGCTGCATGTAAGAAAGTACGGTTTCCACGGTACTTCACACAGATTTGTTTCGGGCGAGCTGGCAAGAGTGCTGGGCAAGAAGCCTGAAGAGCTGAAGATAGTTTCCTGCCACCTGGGCAACGGTTCTTCCATCACTGCGGTTGACGGCGGCAAGTCTGTTGATACTTCCATGGGCTTCACTCCTCTGGACGGTCTGGTAATGGGTACACGCTGCGGCGCTGTTGACCCTTCTGCTGTTGAATTTGTAGCTAAGAAGAAGGGCTTCACACCTGACGAGATGACTGCTTACATGAACAAGAAGTCAGGCTTCCTGGGCGTATCTGGCATCAGCTCCGACAACAGAGATATACAGAAGGCTGCCGCTGAGGGCAACGAGCAGGCACAGGCTGTAAATGAGATGCTGACTTATCAGATCAAGAAGTACATAGGTTCTTATGCTGCTGCTATGGGCGGCATTGATGCAGTTCTGTTCACAGGCGGTATCGGTGAGAATGCACCCGAAGTAAGAGCAGATTCCTGCGAAGGTCTGGAGTTCATGGGCATCAAGATAGATGCTGAGAAGAACAACTGCCGCGGCAAGCTGCAGGAGATCTCCACCGATGACAGCAAGGTAAAGGTATATGTAGTACCTACAAATGAGGAGCTGCTTATCGCAAGAGATACTCTGGCACTGTTCTCCAAGTAATAACAGAACGGCTATACTAAAATAATAATATGATCCCCTGAGAGCTTTCACACAAAGGTGAAAAAAGCTCTCAGGGGATTTTTTTAATATGACTATCCCTTTAGCACACCAACTAAAAATGCGGTGAACAAAAGGATAATTGAGCGCCCCATATCTTTCCCCTGCCTGCGGCGGGGGAAAGATATACGCCAAGAACCTTAAGTTCTGTATAGCCGCTGTTTTTGTGGTGTGTCAGCGGGATAACCACATTTTTTAATATAACACCGTACTAAACAGCTTGTGAGCGGGCATTAACGATAGATGACATTTTTCTTTGCCCCTCCGCAGGCGCGGGAAAGAAATACGTAAACAATTCGGTACTTATTCTTAGCGGTGTTTCGCGGCTGAATAGGCAACATCAGCAAGATATTTTTATCCCAATTTGGTTGTGTATTGTTCCCCCGCCGAAGGCGGGGGAACAATACTAAAGAACAGCCATTTTGTATCATCAGCAATACACATCAAAATTGGGAGATATTTTTTTGTCAGACAGCGATTTGGGTGATATGCCCATATAAAAAAGTGTATCTCGGCGATCACAGGTATACACAAGAAAGATCAGCCTGCACGTATAGCACAGGCTGATCTTTATGTCGAACGTTTATCTCTTATTTGTTTGCTTCTGCGAGCAGTTCACGGAATGAGTTGAAAAGCTCAATATCCTCTTCGGTGAGCTTTATATTAGCCTCGATCTTCTGACCTGCTGCATTTGTCACTTTAAGACCAATAAAACCGTCAACTTCGAGTCCGCTTGCGGCGGTGTGCATAAACTGCGGTATCGCAGGGTGATTTTCATGGAATTTCTCCATAAGCGGTCTTAACTTCATTACTGCCATCGGGTTCATATTACAATCCTCTTTCTTTAAGATCTTTTACAATTCCCACGTAGAATTCACGTACATCAAAGCCGTCGATATTCTCGCGGAAAAGGTCTATCATATCGCCGTGAGATAATCCGCGTCTGCCCTTGTGTTCTATCATCAGCGTATTCTCACCGCGCAGTGCCGACTCTTTCACCACAAGACCGTCATTTCCCGTACCGTCTTTGCGGTTGAGAAAATAGCCCAGATTGAGCGGAAATCCTGCCGAAAACATGTTCTTCATCACCGACATTACAGACAGATAATAGATGCCCTCTTTATCGGGAAGTTCAGCATCAAGTTTTGCACAGTTGGAGTGTGTCAGTTCTCTTATGCCAAGCTCAAAATTCGGCGCGGTATCGCCCAGCACAGTGAACAGCTTGTTATAGCGCTTTGCCACAAACTGAAGCAGACCGTCAGACACCTTTGAAAGGATGTCATCAACGAAATTGCAGCCGTAATGCGGCGTATTTATCGTAACAAGGCTTGCAACATACTTATCCATGCCCAGCTTTGAGATAGCATAGCGCGAATCAAGTCCTCCCTTTGAATGTGCGATGATATTCAGTTTAGGTGCGCCTGTTTCCCTGATGACTTCCTCTATGCGGTCACGGAGTTCACCTGCGCTGGTTGATATAAGGTTCGCTGACTGCTGTTTGCCGTAGTAGACCTCAGCGCCGTTTCGCACGAGTTCTTTTGGTATCCTGCCCCAGTAGTTGAACATCTGCCAGTCGCGGAAGAAAATGCCGTGTACCATAAGTATCGGGTATTTTGTCTTGCAGACCTCACTCTCTTTGCGCATATCATCAAGTTCCTGCTTTGCCTGTTCAAAATAGAACTCTTTTTTTGCAGAGCGTGAGATCGACCGCAGGACTATCATATTGACTATCGGTATATACCACGTAAACAGAAGCACGATGTACTTCACCGGCTTGACCTGCCTTGACGATACCACAAGCCTTATCATGCCCGCAAAAGCCGCAGATGCTATCAGCGCATAGCCTGTCAGTGCATTGGCGGCCTGCCGCCAGCCATTCAGACCGCTGAGTATTATCAGCAATATAACTATGACCGTATGCAGAAACAGCGACAGCACCGAACCGTCGATCAGGAAAGTTCCTTTAGCGATGCGGTTGAGTTTGCTGTTTTTATCCTGTCTGCCGCCTGCGGAAATAAGATACACTATGTAAAACAGCGAAAGCAGGATTATCGCCGCTGTCTTAGCGCCTGCTGAAAGGTCAACGAGTTTCCACAAGGCGGGTGAACTGCAAAGTGTGAGCAATAACAGCTGATCTGTCAATAACCTGATCTTTCTCATAGTTCTGTTCCCCCTACACATAGCTGGGCTTCATCTGCCTTATATCTCCGCCAAAGAACTGTATCGGGATATAGTTGCCGACAAGGCGGGACGCTATCCTTTCATTATAGGTCTGGTACATATCCTGCATTGATTTATTGGTGGAAATAATAGTGGGACGACGGTTATTGATGCGCTCATTTACGACCTCATAGACCACTGATTCGGTAAATGTGGTCTTGAACTCAGCGCCCAGATCATCAAGTATCAGCAATTCAGCCTCGAGCAATATGCTGGTGGTGTCGCCCTCCGCTTTACGAAATCTCTCCTCTTCGATGCGGTGCAGGAGATTTGTTGCCGAACCGTATACCACTATACAGTGGCGGTCGATAAGGTTCTTGGCGATACATGAAGATAAAAATGTCTTGCCAAGACCCGTTCTGCCAAAGAAATACAGCGACGGCGAATCCTGCGGGGCATTCTCATTGAAACTGGAAGTGTAGCGCAGACAGGTCTCGTAGACCCTTCGCATCTTATCACGCTGCGACTCACCGTCAGCCATCGGTGCGGTATTATAATAATCAAGCCTGAACTCACTGAAATCGTGCATCGCTATCGAACAGTGTGAATTAAGCTCTTCGATCGTATAGCGCTCAAGCAGTTCTTTCATGCATCTGCACCTTACGCCCTCATGGTAGCCTGTATCGCGGCAGATATTGCAGAAATAGTGGTATTGCAGATAATCTTCTGGATAGCCGCTTGCCGAAAGCATGCCGCGCAGTGTCTGTCTTACCGAGAGATTTTTATTCTTTATGGCGGCTATCTGCTGTGACAGAGTAAACTTCTCGCTGTTCTGTCTGCCTATACTGCCTATCAGCGAATAGTTCAGCCTCAGCGCCTCAAGGTGGAGGCGGTATATCTCGGGGGCTTTTTCGGCTATTTCATGCAGTCTTTCCTGATATTCGTTCTCGACGGTCTGCTGTCGTTCCTGCAAAACAAGTTCTGCCTTTTCAAAAGCGGATCTTGTATATCTCATTGTCAGTCACCCTTTCTGCTTCCCAGATTTATAGTGCTAAGGTCAATATTATTTGCATAATTTTCATACTCGGCAAGGTTAAAAGAAGGCTTTTCTGTCTCTCGCTTAACAGCCTGCTGATTTCTGAAACGAATATCGTCTTCGCCCGACTGTTCGACAGTTGAGATGCCTTTTTCCGCCCATTTTTTAAGTATGCCGTTTATATAATTGAAGCTGAGTTTGCCCTTTGCATCAAGGCATTTATCGTAAGCGATACCGATAAGATCGGTATTAAAGCCCTGCTTTTCCCATTCCTCTATGAATGCGTGCTGTTTCTTTGAAGGCTTGTTTTCCATGCCGAACAGTTTTTGTATCTTATTTTCAAAAGCTCTGCTCTCGCCTGCATGGATTATTGCCTGCTCGACTTCGCTGTATGTATTTATGTCCTTAGAGAACCAGTCTGTCAGCACAGTATACAGATACGATATATTTGACTTGCCCGACTGGCGGCAATAGTCAGCCACCAGCAGTATCGAAGGCACATCGAATTTGTAATACTCATAGAGTTCTATCAGCTTAGCAAACTCACTGCCATTGATGGAGAACTGCAAAGTCTGTATCTCGTTGACCAGATATTTCAGATTACTGTCCTGCTCTGCCTTTTCGTGCATCTCACGCTGGCTGTATCTGACTGTGACTTTCCTATCGACCGACGTTGTCACAGCAGGTCTGACAGCTTCCACCAGCGACACAGGCTCATTCTTGCCTGTGAAAGTGTGAGTTTTCTCAGCGATAGGTGCGGCGGCAGGCTCACCTTGACCGCTCTGTCTGCCCCTGATGTGCAGCACACCCAGTGAACACCAGTATTCAACAGCGGCATCGACTTCTGCTTCACCGTAACCCGACATCGCCGAGATAACGGCTGAATCAGTAAAGCTCGCACCTGCAAGCACGCAGATGAGTATCTTGATCTGAGCCTCAGTACAATCTTTTATATGACCGCCGACAGCCCCCCACGGAAAGCTGAATGAAGCGCCAAAGCTGTCAGCTTCAAAATAATAATCCATATCGTACACCTCTTTAACATTATCAAATCTTATTATACCACATTTCGCCCCATAATTCCATACTTAAATTTTTAATAATATCTCCATCAGATTTAGGTAAATTGAACAATACAAAAGAACAGCCATTTTGTATCATCAGCAATACATATCAAAATTGGGAGTCTGTAAAAAATGTCAATAATGATAGGGATAAACGCTGAACACGATACAGCTCATACAAATAAAGGACTGAGAAAAACTCTCAGTCCTTTTTATGCTTATTCAGTCATCATGGGATCGGTATAATAACCGACACCATCATCGGTGTATTCAAATCCGTCGGCAGCATTTTCATTCTGCGACGGATCATCATAATTGCTCCACTCATTTATTTCCGCCTGACTTTCATCATCAGGTACAGAGCTTTCATCAGGTCTGCTCTCTGAATCATTTTCAGAGGATACATCGGGCTTTTTACCTGCAACAGCTTTTTCAGAAGTCAGCTGACCCGAGACAAGTCTTGCGCCGTTCTTATCTATGATGCCCTGTTCGACAGCACTTTCGATAATACCGTTTCCGATCGCGCGGGCGTATGCTTCAATATTTGCATCGAGCAGCTGATTGTCTATACTGCTGGTAACATATCCCATATCAAGCAGTACACAGGGCATTTTCGTGATCTCGGTTATCGGGTAATTTACCGACTTATCGTTGTCATACCCTGCACGAACGCCCTTGTTCTCGGAGATACCTATCTCCTCCAGCTTTGCCATTATGTACTGTGCAAAAGCCTTGTCCTTTTCAGGCTCGGCATTATTTATCCATGCTTCAAAGCCATGAATATCGCTTCCTTCAATATCTGTACTGCTGCGGTGGATAGAAACGAACAGGTCTGCACTGCCGTTATTTGCGGCAGCTGCACGTTCTTCGACTGACAAGAAAGTGTCATCTGTCCTGGTCATAATAACCTTGACCCCGAGACCTTCGAGATGCTGTTTAAGTGCAAGGGCGATATTCAGCGTGTCAGTCTTTTCAAGTCTGCCGCTGTCATCAGATGTTCCATTGTCAAATCCGCCATGTGCGGGATCAATACAAACAGTCAGTTCAACATTGTGGAACTGAGCATCTTTCTCTTTGTTTTCGGGAGCGGCATAATAATCTTCACCACTTTCAGCCGCAGATACCTTTGAACTGCTGCTTTCCTCTTCCTTACCGCCTTTTACCTTGCCTGCTATAAATGAGATCAGCTTGACTATACCGAAAATAACAAGTGCAAGTATTATCAGTGCAATTATTATTCTATGCCAGTAGACTTTAACTTTCTTCTTTTTCTTTTTGGGGTCTGTGCGGCGAGGCATACGCCCATATACCTCGTAAAATTCTTCATCTGTCATTTTATACATCGGCACAACTCCACTATATTACTCTACGAGCGTCCTTTCGTCGCAGTATTCGCATTCCAGCATGGTGCTGTCTCCTCTGAAATAATGTGGCAGATAAGTCTCTTTATGAGTGATGCAGAGCGGGTTGGAGCATGTCTGATGCTTATGCACCCTGCCTGTTATCAGCGGGACTTTCATGGTGCTGTTTTCAAGCATTGTAAGTATCAGTGCCATTCTGACGAACATGCCGTATTTAGCCTGCTTAAAGTACATGGCGCGGGGATCGTCATCTACTTCGATAGCTATCTCATCAACTCTTGGCAGCGGGTGAAGGACTATCATGCTGTCCTTAGCCTTTGACATTTTCTTATTATCGAGTATATAGCAGCCCTTCTGTTTCTCATACTCCTCAGGACTGGAGAAACGCTCACGCTGTATGCGCGTCATATAAAGGACATCTAGCATGCCGACAGCATCGTCAAGGCTTGATACCTCTTTATAGGTATGACCGCTTGCTGAGAGAAACGCCTTAACATAGGCAGGCAGCGATAGCTCAGGCGTTGAGATCAGCACAAATGTTGTTCCTTTAAAGCATGACATGGCTTTTATCAGCGAATGCACTGTTCTGCCATTTTTAAGATCACCGCAAAAACCTATGCAGAGATCTTCAAGAGTACCTTTTTCTTCTTTGAGTGTCAGCAGGTCGGTAAGTGTCTGTGTGGGATGGAGATGACCGCCATCACCTGCGTTGATAACAGGGCAGTCAGCCGTAAGTGCCGCCGCCTTGACAGAACCCGCAACAGGGTGACGCATGACCATTATATCCGCATAACCTGAAACGATCTTTGTAGTATCCTTGATGTTCTCGCCCTTTGCAACAGAAGATGTGGCAGGGTTATCAAACCCGATTATAGTGCCGCCGAGCCGCAGCATAGCGGTCTGAAAAGACATCTGTGTTCTGGTGGACGGTTCATAGAACAGTGTACCCATTATTTTTCCCTTGCAGCTTTCAGCATAAGCAGCAGGATCTGCCATGATAGCATGTGCTTTGTCAAGCAAACCTGTCCACCATGTCACGGGAAAATCATTGAGGTCGATCAAATTAAGGTTATTGTAGATATTTGCCATAAAGAACTTCCTTTCTGCTGATCGTCAAACAAAATAATTTCATACTGCTTTATTATAACATATTTCCTATTAAAAGTAAATACATTGACCGCATATTATGTAAATCATTTTTGAATTTTGTAAACAAAAAACTCCCGCGCTTGCGGCGAAGGAGCTTTTGAAAATTATTTCAGCGTATCAAAACACTTTAAATTTGAAAAACTTTCAATATCAAAAAGTACAAGTATACGGTCATAATCGTCCAGCGAAACAACATCTGAAAGTGTCAGGTCGGCTTCTTTGAGTTTCATGGGATCGACCATAGTTATACGGCTGTAATGAGCGGTATAGAAAGGCACGATGGTATTGGCAAAACTGCCCTTTATGATAAGCAGTTCACTTTCGTTGTCAAGATCGGTATAAATATCGGTCTTGATATGCTTATCGCCCTGAAGAAAAATATCTGTCCTTTTAGAGCCTTTCAGTGCGGAACGGAAGTAGACCGACTCAGCCTGCTTAGTGCTGTCGCCGTCGTACATATCTACCTCAGTTACAGGGCTTTGGTATTTTGAGCGGAAAATGTTTATCCTGTCTGGTTTTATCCCGCTGACCATAGCAGAATCGTAAAGGCTCCCGAAAAAGCCCGACTCTGCAAACTCCTGATCGTAATTATCCAGTGTAACAGCCTGCAGACCCAGCTTTTTTGTGGATTCGTAATAGGCATAGTATGCGCCAAAGCCTGTCCACAGGTTTTCGGTACGGTAATATACATATTCATCTCTTGCAGAATACAGCGGGTAAAAGGCATCTATCGACGCGATACGCCTGTCAAGCTGCAAATAAGCATCATTTATGCGTTCGCGCTGAGACTTGTCATTGAACATATCGGGAATATCCGCATTGTAGACCCCTGCCGCCGTCGGTGCGAGCATCATGTATATAGGACACTCGGTATTAGCGGCAAGTTCATTTATATACGCCACATTTTCGATCATACTGTTTTCTTTCTGATGATTGTCGAGCTTTACCAGCCTGTCCCCCGCGATGTAAATATCATCGAAACGGCTTCGCCCTGCAAAAACCATGATATTTGTGTATATCGAGCGCCAGTTCTTGTTCATGGGGAAGCTGTCAGTAACATACTCGCTTATCGTCTGACCGACATCTGCATTTTTCTTTAAAAGCTCTGAAACAGGGATCTTATCCTGAAAAAACAGAGTGCTGACCGCAAACATGAGAAGGATCGCGAAAAATGCAGCAACTGTTATGGCATCGGAGAATTTTTTCATTTCACAGTCACCTCCCTCATAACAGATACCTGAACAGACTGCTGCCGACGGATACAAGGAAAGATGTACAGAAAATGAGCAGCGCTATGACCCAGACAGGCTGAATGATAGTTTTCAGGTATTCGTTATTGAATATCTTCTTTTTGAAAAAATAGCCGAACACTCCGCCCGAGATAAGTATGCCGAGTGCCACGAACAGGAAGTAAGTTGAGATAAGGTACTCTGAGGTAATATCAGCCGCTATCTGATTGCCGCCGTACATAGCTTTGATATATTTCAGTGCTTCAAACGGATCGGATAAAGCCATAAACGGCAGGATAGTCAGCAAAAGCACGACAAACAGAAGTATCCTTATCGGCTTTGGCAGTTTTTTTAGCGGGACTTCCAGCAGTTTCTCAGCGCACAGCATTATCACCATAGCGAGTGCAAAGCACACCGATCTCATAGAAGTACCATACCAAAGGCATGCCGCCAGAACTGACATAAGTATAGCCAGAAACTTATATATACCGTGACTGCCGCGGCGTATTATGCTGCGGTAGATATAGTCTTTGCACCAGCGGTACAGTGTGCAGTTGAACTTGCGGCAGAAATCACTGAAGCTGTGTGACCTGTACGGTTCGCGGAAAGATCGCGGCAGTCTGAACCCCATTATCGCCGCTATCCCGCAGCCGATGTTTGAGAATGCGCTTACCTCAAAGTAGACGAAAAACGCAAATGCAGCTATGCCTATCCAAGCAGACAGTGCAGGCAGTGATGAAACCTGTATGCCTCTCACATCGTCCCACAGTTCGAGCATGGTATTTGATATGAAAAGTTTCATAAACATGCCGAGCATTATCAGCCTTATCCCCGAAGCGATACTGCTGACGTTTGTTTTATGTTCATCGAACTGCGGACTGAAATAATCATACCTCAATATCGGTCCCGCTGCAAACACGGGAAAAAATGCAATATACTCCGCTATCTTTATGAAGCGCTGTTCGCATCTGTACTTTTTCCTGTACACATCAACACAATAGCCGATGGAATGCAGGGGCATGACAGCCGCACCGACTGTGGCTGCTTTCCTTAAAAGTGAACGCTGACCCAGCACGGTAAGAAGATCTGCACCATCATATGCTGTGCGGTGAAATAACAGCAGTACAGCAATATTTATGAAGATCTCCAGCGCCAGCAGTAACTTGCTGACGGGCTTTTCGCGAAAGTTGAAAATGAAAACGCCGAACAGATAGCCGCTGAGTATACACACAGCCATAACGATAAGCCCCATAGGATCTGCCCAGCATATCATGCCTGCACTTGTAACCAGCACGAACCTGCTTTTGAAAGGTTTGGGCGAAAGCAGGTAAACAGCCGCAAAAGCAGGGAGAAAAAAATACAAAAAGCTGAGTCCTATCATTTTTCCTCCCCTTTCAGTTTTTTGATATACTCTATGAACGCTTCGCGACCCATCAGCGTACTTACTGCATCACGCAGCGCATTTGATGAGAGTTTTGGCGGAAGCCCCAGTGAAAGCGCAGTCTGCTCGCGCAGTGCAGAACTGTTGGGTGAACCGTTCAGTCCCAGTGCTATCATATCCTGTTTTGTAACAGGATCGCGCCTGATGTCTTTTTCGTCTGCCAGACCTGCCTTTTCAAAGGCTTCGCGAAGTATCTGCACGCTCATGCCCTCCACGCCCAGAGTCCCCTCTTTGGACGGGCGGAGCTTGCGGCGCTCCTTCCCTGCTATCACGGGACAATAGACATTTATCATCTCAGCATCGCCGACAATGCTTTTGATCCTCCCGCGTATCTGCTGACCTGCCTGATCCGAGTCGGTCAGAATGACCAGTCCCACCGAATGTGCATATAACTGTATCAGCTTGATGGTAGCTTCGTTTCGGTATATACCGAAACCGTCAGTGGTGATGATAACACCGTCAATGACCTTCGAGAGGGCTATCTTATCGTATTTGCCCTCAACCACAACTGCTTGTTTTATCTTGATCTTATCCATGTGCTACCTGCCGTTTCCTGCCATAAAGCATTCTGCGACACGCTGTTCAAGCACCAGCATAGCCGCTTTATTATCAAGTGATGTCGTCTTGAGCGTAAGATCGGTATCCGATAAGATCTTAATAACAGCCCTGATCTTATGCACAGAGATGCTTCCGCAAAGCTGATATGCGTTTCGTATAGCGAATTCGCGGTTTTTAGGATACCCAAAATCCTTGCATGCATCAGTATAGCTGAGTCCCGATGAGCGAGCCAGTTTTGCACGATAGATGTCAGTCAGTGAAAAGCTGATGATGCTGACAAGTTCGTAGGCATCAAAGTCCTGTGCTGAAAGCTCGGAAATGCGATTGTAAACGTATTTTGCGTTATTGTTGAGGATATTGACAGCAAGCTCATAGCCATCATACTCGATATGCTTTATGCACAGCGCATCAATATCCTCGCGGGTGACAGCCCTTCCGTTTGCGTAAGCGGACAGCTTTTCTATCTCCTGCCTGATAAAAGCAGAATCACAGCCGCAAAGTTCAGCGAGATACTCTGATGTGCGCCTGTCAATGCCGCAGCCTTTTTTCTGGAGCGCGGCGACTATGGATCTGCCAAGCTCCCCTGCGGACTTATAAGCGAAATCACATACATCGCCGTATTTGGCACAGTGGTCACAGAAACGCTTGTTTTTGTCGGTGAGATTGCGCTTATTTTTATACAGGTCAACGCCTGTTGCATATATTATGACAGTAGTAGTATCAGATAGTTTTGAGAGCATCTTGCGCAGTGCGTCGCCGTCTTCCTTATTCAGGTCTTCCATTCTCAGATCATTTATCGCAACTACCACACGCTCAGCAAACATCGGCAGAGCTTCACAGGCATCTAAAAGTGCGGGTATGCTCAGCGACTTGCCTTCAAATTTATGGAAGTTCATAAACTGCGCATCTTTTGGGCACAGCTTGTTTATCAGCCAGCGTGTATAGCTTTCAACTGCGGCGGCATCGTGTCCGTAAAAATAGTAAAGATTTGCTATATCGCCGTTTTTAACATCTTTGGTGATATTGGTAGAATTGGTAACGGGCATGCTTATCGCCTCCTCAAAGTCGTTCCCTCAAGCACCAGTGCGGTGCGTTCATTTGTAATGTCGATCTTTTCGCCGTCTATAATGATAAAGCCCTTTCCGAAAACATAGCTATTTCCGTCAACAGTGACAGCGTAGCCTTTTTCATCGGGTGTAACGGTCATCATGCCGAGATCGGCAGTTTCGCCGCTGTTGAGTATGGTCATGCTGTCACTGTCTTCTGCAAGCGGGTCATTCGCGGCAAATACCATGCGAGGTTCAAAATAGAAGTTTTCGGGATATTCAGATGCTGTCATATAAGCCCTTTCGCTTATAAAGGCGCAGGAGACTCTGCTGACACCCAGTCGGTCAAGGCGGCGGGCAACTGCGCTGTCAAGACTGCCGCGAGCGCCCACATCAAAAATGACAGCATCTCCCTGTTCCGAGACCACATAAGCAGTCTTTCTGCCGTAGGGCAAAACTGTTATCTTCACCCCTCTGTCAAGCACACGGGAGATATTAGCTGACGCGCACCACACGGCTATCACTGTCAGCGATGCCGCTAAAAAACGCCTGCTGTTTTTCTGCTTTGAAAGTATGAATATCATTGCGGCAGATAAAAGCGATACTATGGCTAACAGAACATTATTTGTTATGAAAATATAGCTGAGATCCAGCATAGCAAGATCATCAGCACATCTCAGCACGAACCTGACGGGTATCGCCGCCAGCAGGAGGAGCGGTCTGCCAAATAACGGTATGCCGCCTGTCAGAAGTACTGCAAAGCACAGCATCAGCGAAACGGTACACAACGGGACAAGCAGAAGATTAGTCAGCAGTGATATGACTGACACCCCGCCGAAAAATATGGCAGAAGCGGGCGAAGTCGTAAAAAGCACATAAGATGAGAGCCTTAGCGTATCCTCTGCCTTAGTACTTTCGTCATCACGTTTGTGCAGTGCGGCAAGTTCGATCGCAAGCACCGCGAGAAATGACAGCACAAAGGACGGCGATACAGCTGTATAGGGCTTTGCGGCAGTCAATATTATCGCGCACAGCCCCAGTGAATTCAGTCCGTCTGTCTTTCTGCCGAACAGTCTGCCGCTTTTTGTCAGGGTGAGCATTACGGCTGCGCGCACCACGCTGACAGATAGTCCCGCAAAGACAGCAAATCCCCATATTTCGGCGAAAGTGAGAAAAGTAACTACCCTGCGCGACTTTATCAGCCTGCTTGCGATGGCACTGAAAAAAGTGACCGCAATTACAAGGTGAATTCCCGAAACTGCAAAGATATGCCCCAGCCCGCTGCGATACAGCTCAGTCTTTAAAGCAGGGGAAAGCTCGCTTTTATCGCCGCACAGCATCGCACCCAGGAATGCGCCCTCTCGCTGAGGACAGGTATCAATTATAAGGCTGAAAAGTCTGTCGCGGTACTCGCGTATCTCCCTGAAAACAGGGTTCACAGACTTACCTGTAAGTACCGCGCTGCCCGTTGCATAGCCGCCTTGCAGGAAAACAGACTTTGAATAGTTATAACTGCCGCTGTCAAACTTCACACCGTCTTCTATCAGGCTGACTGTATCGGTGACAGTTATCTCATCATAATAGCGGAAATCGTCATACGGCAGAACGAAACTGATCTCGGCAGGCAGACTGCCGATCTTCCCGCTGACAGTAACGCGGTCATATGAGCCATCGACCTGTGAACGGTCTTTGATATAGCCCTTAATGGTGACAGTCTGACCGTCAAGCGCGGTAATTTTATCATAGACCATATGCGTATATGCACTGTTGAGCGCTATGCCAAGTGCAAAGAAAACAATGCAGACGATCACATGACGGCGGTATTTCCTGAATGCCGCAAAGCACACCACAGACAGCCCAACAGCCGTCAGCAAAAGTGTGGGATCAAGCTCGCTCCTGAAAGCAGCGGCAAGCATCAGCGCCGCACAGAATGAAAAGCCTGCCCATGCCGCCTTTCTTGTCATACCGTTCCCCCGCTTTGCTTTGTAAGAATAAACGGCTGCCGCAAATAGTTTTACGGCAGCCTGAGAATGCTCGTATTAACCTGCGGGCCAGGTCAGAGGTCTGCCTGCAAGCAGGTGGAAGTGTATGTGGAACACGCTCTGTCCTGCGCTCTCGCCGCAGTTAGATACCACGCGGAAGCCGTCCTTCATAGCCTCGTTCTCTTTCGAGAGCTTTGCTATCACCTCATAGATATGCGAGATCACTGCGCTGTTCTCGGCAGTTACATCGCTGAGTTTAGAGATGTGAGCCTTTGGTATGACGAGATAGTGAACGGGTGCTGTGGGCACGATGTCCTCAAACACATAAACTGTTTCGTCTTCATATATCTTCTTGGAGGGTATCTCCCCTGCCACGATCTTACAGAATAAGCAATCAGCCATTTTTCTTACCTCCGTTTTCGTTAGTTTTTAGTCCGATCTTCTTGCAGATCTTTTCGATATAATCCCAATTTGGTTGTGTATTGTTCCCCCGCCGAAGGCGTGGGAACAATACGAAATAACAGCCATTTTGTATCATCAGCAATACATATCAAAATTGGGAGTCGATAAAAAGCGATCTATATATGATAAATCACGGCATCGGGGGCATGAGTTTGACCTTATGCCCCTCAGCCGAAAGAATAATTACTTTATGAACTCGCCTGCTACCTCAGCACCCTTTTCAAGGGCAGAAGCTATCAGCGATACATCGCCCACACCTGCCATAGCAGAATCAGGTCTGCCGCCGCCCTTGCCGTTTGTCAGTGCAGCGATCTTGCCTGCTATCTTGCCTGCGTGTGCGCCCTTAGCAACAGCGTCCTTGCCTGCGGCAACTACAATGTTGCCCTTATCGCCGTTTACGGTGGTCATAACCACGATCACATTGTCGTTGGCAGCCTTGAGTTCGTCAGCCATCTTTCTCAGTACATCGGGCTTAACGCCGTTCAGCTGAGCGGTGGCAACAGATACGCCCTTTACATCGACTGCATTTTCCAGCACCGACTTAGCGCGCATGTTTGCCATAGCAGTTTCGAGAGAATCCCTCTCCTTTTCAAGACCCTTTATCTCCTGCATAACAGCACCGCAGCGGGAAACAAGTTCGGCAGGATTGTTGAGTTTCAGGGTTTCAGCCGCCTTGTTGATAGTTTCGATATTGCTGTTGAGCAGTTCAAGAACGCCTGTGCCTGTTACAGCTTCAATTCTTCTTACGCCCGATGCTACGGAGTTCTCGGAGATTATCTTGAACAGACCTATCTTCGATGTGTTATCAAGGTGTGTACCGCCGCAGAACTCGATGGAAGCAGCGTTTGCCCTGTCGCCCATAGTAACGACTCTTACAGTTTCGCCGTACTTCTCACCGAACAGCGCCATAGCGCCCAGCTTCTGAGCCTCAGCGATGGGCATTTCTTCCATTGTAATTTCAAGAGCATCAAATATATACTTATTTACAAGAGCCTCGACCTGTGCCTTTTCATCAGCGGTCATAGCCTCGAAGTGAGAGAAGTCGAAACGCAGTCTCTGGCTGTCTACCAGCTGACCAGCCTGATGAACATGCTCGCCCAGAACAGTTCTCAGTGCGGACTGGAGCAGATGTGCGCAGCTGTGGTTTCTCATGGTCGCAAGGCGCTTAGCCTTATCGACCTTAAAGGTAACAGCCTGACCTTTAGTCAGCGCACCCTCAGTCACCTTGACTTTCAGTGCGAATTTGCCGCCGACAGCCTTCTGTGTATCAAGTACCTCAGCCTTGCCTGTTGCAGTTTCGATAACACCTGTGTCGCCTGCCTGTCCGCCGCTCTCAGCATAGAAGCAAGTCTGATCAGGCACGATGTAAACTATATCCTCAACGCCTGCATTCTCGATAAGGTCTTCATCGTTAGCAAGGTAGGAGATAACGCCTGTGTCCTCAGTCTTGTCGTAACCTGTGAACTTGGTGGAAACGTTCTTGTCTATCTTATGGAAAACAGTTTCCTCAGCGCCCATGTAGCCCTGTGACTCTCTTGCGCCGCGGGCAGTTTCTCTCTGCTTTTCCATGCAGACAGCGTAGCCCTCTTCATCAGCGGCAAGACCCTTTTCCTCCAGTATCTCGCGGGTCAGGTCAAGCGGGAAACCGTAGGTATCACTGAGTTTGAAGCAGCTCTCGCCGTCAAGAGTGGTCTTGCCCTCAGCCTGAAGTTTCTCGATATACTCGTCCAGTATCTTCATACCTCTGTCTATGGTAGAGTTGAAGTTCTGCTCTTCGGTGGTCAGCACCTTAACGATGTAGTCGAACTTTTCTTCCAGCTCGTTATATTCGCACTTGTTGCAGTCAACAACAGTCTTTACCAGGTCTTTCAGGAACAGACCGTTGATACCCAGCAGCTTGCCGTGACGGACTGCGCGTCTGAGAAGTCTTCTCATAACATAACCTCTGCCCTCATTCGATGGCAGAACGCCGTCGGAAGCGAGGAAAGTAACTGCGCGGATATGGTCGGTGATAACGCGGATAGAAACGTCCTTCTTGTACTCCTTGCCATACTCACAGCCTGCTATCTTGCAGATGTGGTCGCGTATAGCCTTTACAGTATCGACATCGAATATGGAGTCAACACCCTGCATCAGTGCAGCCAGTCTTTCAAGACCCATGCCTGTGTCGATGTTCTTCTGTGCAAGAGGTGTGTAAGTGCCGTCCTCATGTCTTTCAAACTGAGTGAAAACGAGATTCCAGAACTCCATATATCTGTCACAGTCACAGCCTACGCCGCAGGTGGGCTTGCCGCAGCCGTACTTTTCGCCGCGATCGAAATATATCTCTGAACATGGACCGCAGGGACCGTCCGTACCGGCCTCCCAGAAGTTATCTTCCTTGCCCATGCGAACGATATGATCCATCGGCACGCCGATCTCTTCATGCCAGATCTTCTCAGCCTCGTCATCATCTTCGTATACCGAAACATGCAGTCTGTCAAGGGGAAGTTTCAGCACATCGGTAACATACTCCCAAGCCCATGCGATAGCTTCTTTCTTGAAATAGTCGCCGAAAGAGAAGTTGCCCAGCATCTCGAAATAAGTGCCGTGACGCGCGGTCTTGCCGACGTTTTCAATATCGCCTGTTCTGATGCACTTCTGGCAGGTGGTCATTCTCACTCTCGGGGGAACTTCCTGACCTGTGAAGTAAGGCTTGAGCGGTGCCATGCCTGCAACTATCAGCAGCAGGCTCTTATCATTCTGAGGGACGAGGGGGTAGCTCTTGTGTCTGAGGCAGCCCTTGCTCTCAAAAAATTTCAGATACGACTCTCTGAGGTCGTTCAGACTTGTCCATTCCATTATATATCTTTCCTTTCAAAAATAAGTTTCATATCAGGTAAAAGCGTCAATGATCTCCCCAAGTATCTCGATCACAGTTTGGGCTATATCCCAGCCTTTGCCGCCTTTAGTCGGCTTTTCATCAAAGGGTGAGCCGTACTTGACTTTATTCAGCTTTTTAAGATGCTTTTCCTTGGTTTCAAACAGCTTGTCACCGTCAGCTATCATTTCTTTGACCTGCGGATAACTAAGCCATTTCGGGTACTCGTCAAGCAGTTTTGTATAAAGTTCGGTGTCATCAATCAAATTTATATCCGAAAGCGTCTGTATGGCGAAGAAGTTCGCATTATCAACGTATCTGTCCTCCATGTCGTCCAGCTGGCGCAGATACTTGAATGCATTGGGAGAAGTGTTGCCTATCCCCACAAACTGGAAGAATATCGGAAAGTGGGAGATATGCTTTATAACACGGTCAGTTTCACGCTCATCAAAATTTTCGCCGTCAGTAATGAAAATGACATAATTCGGCAGACACGCAGGCTCTTCCTTTATGAAATAGTTGCCTACATCGCGCATTACAGGTGAGTAGTTAGTACCACCGCCGTAAGTCAGACCATTATCCTTTATATAGTTGTAGAAATTTCCTCTGGTCAGCGGCTTATGCCTTCTAAAACCGTGACTGAAAGTCCAGACCTCCATCGTACCGTCATCGTCAAATGCCATCGCCAGCGGCAGAAGTCTTTCGAGAGTTGCCTGCACCATGCCGGAACGGAAAGCCCCAGCCATAGAACCCGAAACATCAAGCACAACAGCAACGCGGCTGATAAGATGGGACATGTCAGCCTTTTTCAGACAGACTTTTTTGACAGTTTCTTTTCTTAGGTCAAGCCGTTTCTCCGACTCTTCCTTAGAAAGCCTCACACTCAACAGATACACCTCCCGCAAATAAAAACAGCCCCGCCCCAGAATATGGGACGAAGCCGAAAAACTCCGTGATACCACCCAAATTGACCATGTTCGCAAAACACCCGAACATGACCCGCTCAACATCTTTAACGCAGAAATACGTCACTGTTTTCACAGTGCAAGCTCAGGTCAGCCACCGCCGCTCGGACAAGAGCTTTCACCGACCGCTCTCTCTCTGAGTCCTCCCGATGCGGATAATTCCGTCATAGCATTTACATATACAACTATTATATACGAAAAAGCAGTTTTTGTCAAGTGGTTTTAAGAATTTTCTCAGATCATTCAAAAAGCGGAGTTGAGAAATACCTTTCGGCGGTATCGGGCAGTATAGTGACAACAGTTTTGCCCTCGCCCAGCTTTTCAGCCAGTTTAAGAGCAGCAGCCACGTTTGTGCCGCTGGATATGCCGCACATTATGCCCTCTTTTGAAGCGAGGTCTTTAGCTGTCTGAATAGCTTCCTCATCGCTGACTATATAGATCTCATCATAGATATTCTGATTAAGTATATCGGGGATAATGCCGTCGCCAATACCCATCTGCAAATGTGTGCCGATAGTGCCGCCTGCGAGGATAGCCGCGTTTTCCGGCTCGACAGCCCATATTTCAAGGTCGGGGTACTGTGCGCGGAGAGCTTCGCCTATACCTGTGATAGTTCCGCCCGTGCCGATGCCTGAGCAGAAGCCGTCTATCTTGCCTGCTGTCTGCTCCATTATCTCAAGGGCAGTGTGATACTTATGGGCATATACATTATTTGGATTTGCAAACTGCTGAGGCACGAAAACGTTTGGGTCTTCCTCAGCCATGCGCAGTGCCGTATCAAGGCACTCCTGAATACATGCGCCGATGTCGCCGTGATCGTGTATCAGCATGACCTGAGCGCCGTAATGTTCCACCAGCTTGCGTCTTTCTTCACTGACAGAATCGGGCATTATGATTATCACTTTATAGCCGCGCACAGCGCCCACAAGTGCAAGACCAATGCCCTGATTGCCGCTGGTAGGCTCAACTATAATGGTATTTTCGTTGATAAGCCCCTCTTTTTCAGCGTTGAGTATCATGTTATAGGCAGTTCTTGTCTTGATAGAGCCGCCGACGTTCAGCCCCTCGAACTTTACCAGCACTTCTGCGTTTCCCGGCTTGTTCATGCGGTTAAGTCTTATCATCGGCGTATGACCGAGAGCATCGAGTACGTTATTATAGATCATAGTTATCTTCTCCGTTCCATGTTATAAAAAACATATATATTTTACTACAAATGTGCAGTTTTGTCAAGTACGGGCATAACAAAAGCACGGAAATCAATTTTCTATATGACTATCCCTTTAGCACACCAACTAAAAATGCGGTAAACAAAAGGATAATTGAGCGCCCCATATCTTTCCCCCGCCTGCGGCGGGGGAAAAATATACGCCAAGAACCTTAAGTTCTGTATAGCCGATGTTTTTGTGGTGTGTCAGCGGGATAACCACAATTTTCTATGTTACAAAATGAAGCAAAAATTTCGATCAGTGTATCCTCCGCCGCATACGGCGAGGGAGAATAAAAGCAGACTTACGTTTTATCAAAAAAGATCTCCGAATAACAAAAGATACCCCTGCCGCTGACAGAGGTATCTGCAATATCATTCTATTACCAGTTCACCGTCATTATTGCAGTAAACATGCTTGCCTATTATGCTACGCAGAGCCTTGATATTCTCGATCTCCTGCGAAGCAAATTCAAGGTGACAGACCTTAGAGCCGTAATAAACATCATACTCGTAGTAATCCTGCACATAGACATTGAACTTGTGGAGTATATCTTCCAGCGGGTGCTGCGAGATGTCGCTTGCATCATCATGCTCACCGAATTCAGGTTCCTGCTCAAAGGACAGGCTGGTAAAATACAGACCCTCAAATTCGTACACACCTGCCGCAACACAGTTCACACCATCGGCACAGTATTTATCGGGATAATAATCAACAATATTCTTCATCGTCATTCTCCTCGTCATATTCAAGACCTAAAACAGGATATACAGCCTCAGCCGCAGAGTCAAAGCCTTCTTCCGAAGCAGATGCGAGCATTATAACGGAATTATCGCCATTCGGCATAACTGCCATGAAAGTGTCATCATTGACCTTGAAAAACTGAGCACCCATATAAATGCCGCTGTCAGCAGTTTCAATAAGAGTGAACATGCTTTTCAGTTTTTCAGTCTGTTTGGCATCAGCTTCGAGATAGCCGTCATCGGGCGCATATTCAAGAACGCCACCGACAGCGTTCAGATAAGCATGTGCCGTCAGCACCTTTGAAAGGCTGCCGCCTGTAAGATACCACTTGTTATCACCGTAATTTTCGTAAACGGGCGGGTCGTCCTGCGACATATCGCTCAGCTTTATGCCCCAGAAAGAAACGCTCTGATTTTCCGAAAAGAAAACATAATAACCCTCAGCCTTTTTCATGCCGACTTTATCGGCAGGCATAAGATAATCGCACTCGGGGTTTTGAGTGAGTTCTTCACAGCCTGCGCAAAGCCTGTAATAATCTTCTAGCGCAGTTGGCAGACTGCCATACTCCGCTTTCAGGGAAGAAATAGCTTCCTCGCTCCAGCCGCACGGCTCGTCAAGTCCGAAAAGACTGCGTATATCCTCGTAGCCGAACATATCACTCAGCCTCGCCCAGAAGCTGTACAGCCTTCATCATTATAGCCACCTCAAGGCGCTTCTTCTGTATCTGACATGACAGCTTGTGAGCTGCACGAATATCGTGCTGATAGATATAGTTATTGGCGTTGCAGCCGCCGCTGCAATAGAACTTCGCCCAGCATTTCTTGCATTCGGGCTTGGTGTAAACGTGCGCCCTTGCAAAATCGTTCTTCATTTCCATGTTGAAGCTGCCGTCATACAGGCTGCCCATCCTATATTCCTCAACGCCTACGAACTGATGACATGGATAAATGTCGCCGTCAGGTGTGACAGCAACATACTCGTTGCCGCAGCCGCAGCCGCGCAGACGCTTGATAGCGCAGGGACCCTGATCGAGGTCGAGCATAAAGTGGAAGAAGTTGATGAACTTTCCGTCAGCACGTATCTTGGCGATCTTTTCGGCAAGCACTTCATACTCCTTGAAAATGCGGGGCAGGTCAGCTTCGGTTATAGCATAAGGTTCTTTAGGATCAGCCATAACAGGCTCAACAGAGATCTGTTCAAAGCCCAGGTCATAGAGGTGCATAACGTCCTCAGAGAAATCCAGATTGTACTTGGTATAAGTTCCGCGCACGTACCAGTCCTTATCGTTGCCGCGCTTATCGACAAGGCGCTTGAAATTCTTGGTGATAAGGTCATAGCAGCCTGTGCCGTCAACGCGCACTCTCATACGGTCATTGACCTCTTTTCTGCCGTCGATGGAAAGCACAACGTTATACATCTCGCGGTTGATGAAATCTATCATATCATCAGTCAGGTGCATACCGTTTGTGGTTGTTGTAAAGCGAAATACCTTGTCGCACTCTTTCTCGCGGGAACGAGCGTATTCAACAGTTTTCATCACAACATCGAAATTCATCGAAGGTTCGCCGCCGAAGAAATCAACTTCAAGGAATTTTCTGCCATAAGACTTTTCGATCAGAAAATCTATCGCACGCTTGGCAGTCTCAAAGTCCATCAGTTTTCTGCCTTCGCCGAAATCGCCTGTTGAAGCGAAGCAGTACTTGCATCTGAGGTTACAGTCATGCGAAACATGCAGGCACATAGCCTTTATGGGAGATGCCACCGATGCCAGCGCGAACTTCTCATAATCATCCTCAGAGAAGAGTATCTTGTCATTATAGAGCGAAACTATCTCCTCATAGCACTCCTCGACATCTTCAGCGGGATAAGTGCGTGAAAGCCTTTCCATCACATCTTTGGGACATGACTCGTCAAAAGGCGGCTCTACCCTGTCTAGCAGGTCGTAAGTCAGGTCATCAACTATGTGTACACCGCCGCTGTTAACATCCAGCAGAATATTGTAACCTGCCAGTTTGAACTTATGGATCATATTATTCCCTCGCATTATCGTTATATTCGTTATTATCTAAACTCACATAAATGATAACGGGCGACCAAAGACCAGCCCTACCTGTCAGCGCGACTGATAGAGATGACCTGTGCTCGCCCGCTTTTTCGGGAGCTTTGCAGCCCCCTTAAACGGTCAGTAACTTGATTATGCTTCCTTCTCGCACTTCTGGTTAGCAACTGTGCAAGAGGTCTTGCAAGCTGACTGACATGAAGCCTGGCACTTGCCGCAGCCGCCCTTAGCAGCAGTCTGCTTCAGATTAGCCTTGTTGATAGTCTTGATATGTTTCATAACGTCATACCTCCATATACTGATTTTAGAATATTATACCATATATCGCCGCTAAATTTATGAACTTTCAATTAACTATAAATAAATATTCAGTATAATAAATCAAAATATTAATTTTACGGAGTTCTTTTGGTATTCACGCCAACAGCTCCGCCGACTGCTGCCGCAAAAACTGTCATAAACAGTTTAGAAAACGGCGAAAAATTCTCGGAAGTATTCACGAAGATGCTGCCCAGCACCAAAATTATCACAAATATCAGCAGACCTGTAAGCGCACCCATAGCAAGACCTTTGCTTTTGCGCTTTCTTCCGCCGACATAACCGCCGAAGTATGCACCGATAGCCAGTGCCCCCGTAGAAACAGCGGAAAATACCGACTTTCCCGCATCTATCCTTGTCAGCAGAAAAGCCATCGCGCATAGCAGCAGCATCGTCATGCCGGCAGCTGCGGCAAGTGCCATCAACTGTTCAGCCGCCACACTCACTCCCCTGCTTCTGTTTGTTCTGTGCGCTCTCATAACAGCCGCCCCCCCTAGAAAGTCTTTACTGCTATGATATTCGCACTGCTGTGCAAATATGACAAGAGCCTGCATAAAAGCAGGCTCACATTATTATGCTTTGTCTTTTTCGGTATCCTCTTCCTTATCGGAAACGACCTTAGCGATAGCCCACTTCATAACGCGTATCTTGCTTCTGTCGCCGCCTGTTTCCACAACAACAGTGTCATCCTTTATCTGGGTAACGATACCTACGATGCCGCCGTTAGTGATGATCTCATCACCGATGTCGAGATTATCGCGCATTTCTCTGTCCTGCTTTTCCTGCTTCTTCTGCGGCTTGATTATGAAGAAATAGAAGAACACCAGTATCAGTGCCAGCGGAACGAATGTCATAACATAACTGCTGACAGTAGGCGCTGAACCGGACGCGGCGAATATGCTCAAAAGCTGTGATAAATTCATTTTACTGCCTCCTTGAAAATTCAATTACCTTACGATTATAGCATATATCAAAGAATTATTCAAGTGCGTTAACAAATTGTTTACTCTTCCCTGCACTTATTTTTGATATAAGCATCAATGGCAGCAGCTGCTTTTTTTCCTGCACCCATAGCGAGTATTACCGTTGCCGCACCTGTTACGGCATCACCGCCTGCATAAACGCCCTCTTTTGTGGTAGCTTCGGTGTCATCGACTATCAGACAGCCGCGCTTGTTGACATCAAGACCGGGAGTTGTGTTGCGTATCAGCGGGTTGGGCGAAGTGCCTATCGCCATTATGACAGTATCCACATCAAGTTCATAGTCTGAGCCTTCAACTGCAACAGGGCTTCTTCTGCCGCTCTCATCAGGCTCACCCAGTTCCATCTTTCGGCAGACCATAGCACGCACTCTGCCGTTGTCATCGCCCCTCAGTTCAACAGGGTTATTCAGAGTCAGGAACTCAACGCCCTCTTCCATAGCGTGGTGGACTTCTTCCTTACGTGCGGGCAATTCGTCCATAGAGCGTCTGTAAACCACGTATACCTTCTTCGCACCTATCCTCAGTGCAGAACGCGCAGCGTCCATAGCAACGTTGCCGCCGCCGACAACAGCCACCCTCTGAGACTTCATGATAGGTGTAGCGTATTCTTTCTTATAAGCCTTCATCAGATTTATGCGGGTGAGGTACTCGTTGGCAGAATAAACACCTATAAGACCTTCGCCCTCAATGCCCATAAATCTTGGCAGACCCGCACCCGAGCCGACGAAAACAGCTTCATAGCCCATCTCGAACAGCTCGTCCACCGACAGTACCTTGCCAATTACCATATTGGTCATTATATTAACGCCCATCTTGGTGAGATTATCTATCTCGTGCTGAACTATAGTCTTAGGCAGTCTGAACTCGGGGATACCGTACATCAGCACACCGCCTGCGGTGTGGAAAGCCTCGAAAACAGTGACCTCGTAGCCCTGTTTCGCCAGATCGCCTGCCGCAGTAAGACCGCTGGGACCTGCGCCGACAACAGCCACCTTATGACCGTTTGGAGCGGGGATCTTTACCTCGGGTTCTTTATCGCGCATATAATCGGCAACGAAGCGTTCAAGTCTGCCTATCGCAACAGGCTCACCCTTTTTGCCGCGAACACACTTGCCCTCACACTGGTTCTCCTGCGGACAGACTCTGCCGCAGACAGCGGGAAGCGAATTAGTGGTCTTGATGATAGCATAAGCAGATTCAAGATCGCCCTCAGCCACCTTTTCGATGAATTCGGGTATGCGGACACCAACGGGACAGCCGTTCATGCAGGGACGCGCCTTGCAGTTGAGACAGCGCCTGGCTTCCCTGACTGCTTTTTCAATGGAATAGCCCAGTGTGACCTCATCAAAATTCTTAGCCCTTACCAGCGGCTCCTGCTCGGCAACAGGTATCTTATCCTGACGCATATCAGCCATTTGAAGCACCTCCCATCAATCTGCATACATGCTGTTTCTCTACCTCATTATAAGTGGAATTTCTTCTCACCAGCTCATTGAAATCGACCTTATGACCATCAAAATCAGGGCCATCGACACAGGCGTACTTGATCTCTCCGCCCACTCTTACACGACAGCCGCCGCACATGCCCGTACCGTCTATCATTATCGGGTTCAGCGAAACGATAGTCTTTATGTTGTAAGGTTCAGTTACTTTACATACAAACTTCATCATGGGGACAGGACCGATAGCAACGACCTCATCAAAGCCTGCGCCCGCATCTATCAACTCTTTCAGCTTGTCAGTCACAAAACCGTGATAACCATACGAACCGTCATCAGTGCAGATGTGCAGTGCGGTGGACGCAGCTTTCATCTCATCTTCGAGAATGATTATATCCTTGTTTCTGAAACCTGCGATGAGCTGAACATCAACGCCCATATTATGGAGCTTTTTCGCCTGCGGATACGCGATAGCACAGCCTACGCCGCCGCCGATGACTGCGACTTTCTTTATACCGCTCTCATACTTGGTAGCCATACCGAGAGGACCGACCACGTCAAGAATAGCCTCGCCCTCATTAAGTGAAGCCAAAGTCATTGTCGAGCCGCCGATAGTCTGGAAAATAATTGTGACCGTACCTTTATCGCGATCAAAATCAGCGATAGTAAGCGGGATACGCTCACTGTACTCATCAGCCCTGACGATCACGAACTGTCCTGCATCTGCCTTTCTGGCAATGAAGGGCGCATCAATATCCATCAGCACAACACTGTCGTTGAGCTGTTTTTTTCTGATTATCTTAAACAATCCATATCCCTCCGAATTTCATATTTTCATTTCATTATACATCATTTCCGCTGAAATTACAAGTACAAATCAGTGTTATTTTTTTAACGCAACAATATAGTTAGAAAAAGTTAATATTCGTCCAGTGCAGACCTTATCGCTGCGATTTCCTGCTTCATGCGTTCTGTGCTGAAACGTTCTCCGAACAAGCTGTCATATGTGTAAAGCGACACACCTTGACAGTCATCGCAATCGGTTATTTGTCGGGCAATTATGCCTGATGTATCTGTGAACTCCTGCTCTTCTCCGATCTTATAGACAGCCAGTCCGACGGTCATTTTCACATCACCGCAGGAGGTCATCTCCTGCCAGTCGGAAAGTGTACTGAGAAAAGGCTTGACAGTGTTATCATAGCCAAAATATATCTGCGGGATCATCCTGTCACAGAAGCCGTCCTCGCGGCACCAGCGTGCAACGTCTGCATAAAGATAGTTATAGTTATTTTCAATGTTGCCCTGCGGAGATATGCTCACCTCTATATCGGGATTTACTGCTTTCACGCGCTGATATATCTCACGGCACATCTGTGAGATGTTTTCTGTGCGCCATTCTTCGAGGGTACTTCCGCCGCCCTGTTCTGCAAAGCACTGCGCATCAAATTCAGGGTCTGTGGTGGGGTAGAAATAGTCATCATAGTGAATGCCGTCAACGTCGTAATTTTCGGCTATCTCAGCCGCCCCTTCCGCGATAAGTGCCCTTACTTCGGGGTAAGCGGGGTCGAGCCAGAGGTGTTCATCACCTGCCACTGTCTGCACGGCGGGGTCTGACGATGCGAACCATTCCGCAGTCTGAAAGCCGCTTATCTCCGCCAGCCTGTCCGCTGTCTGCAAACGAAGAGGATTTATCCAGCCATGCACCGATATGTCATATTCATGTGCTTTATCGCAGATGACGGCGAGCGGGTCATAATCGCCGCAGATGTAGTCTGACTTCGGGTATAATTCAGACTCATAGACCGCATCACCGAACGGGCGCAGATGCACATATATGGTATTACAGCCAAGTTCTTTGATATTCTTGCAGGCTTCATCGAAGCGCACCTCAAAATCTTCTGCGGTAACAGCTTCCAGCATGGGTGCCAGGTCGATATAGGAGAGCCAGATACCTTTCTGCCGTTCATAGTTGAGCGGTCTATACCCCGAAATATCGCTTTTTTCAAATTCGTGTACGACTTCCTGCGGCGCAGGCGACGGACGGCGTATATCATCTGTTTTTGTCACAGCTCCGCTTGTCCCGCAAGAGTTCAGCATAAGCGGCAGTAAAACTGCTATAAATATCCTTTTCATGGCATCAACTCCTCTTTACCATGATATTTTAGCTGTAAGCCTTTTATTCCTGAAGAACAGTGTAAAAAAACAGCCCGCATTTTAAGCGGACTGCATATAGTTTTTATCAGAGTTTTCTGCTGCTCAGCAGTATCGTGGTCATCGCCGCAAACACCAGATGGTAGATAACTACCAGCGTTGGTGTTATCTGCGAGAAAGTCCCCAGAAGCATTGAGATGATGCAGATAGCCGCCCCAAGCATCACAGAACCTGCCTGCAAAGCTATGCCCAGCTGTGACGCTGATCTTATGCGCTTAACGCCCGTCATCAGCATGACGAATGCGGGGAAACTGCCGCTGCATAGCATAGATGATGACTCACGTTCTCTATACTCCACCTCATTCTCATATTCTTTCTGATACCTGAAAGGCAGTATCTTGACAGAACCATGTTCCAGATCAAACAATTTTTCCAGATATGCTTCCGTGAGAAAACCATCGGCAGTTCTTATCACTGTCACCATGCCCTCACGTTCAAGCACATGCAGCGACTTTGCTGTCGCCGCAGACGGTGTGACTTTTACAGCAAACATCGCTGAAACTACACCTGATACTGACAGGTAGAGTATCTGAGCGTCCTTGCCGTACTCCGTTTCTTTGGAGACAGGCGGCAGTCCGTCGATGGAGTGTTTTTCCATGTGTCTGCGGGTGCCCAGCAGGACGCGCTTATTTTTGATCCAGCCCGAAAGACCGAGTTCGTCCTCAAAAATATAGCTCTCAACGGGGTAAAGCATATCCAGTTTACCTTTCAATATCTTGTAAAACGATGTTTTCAGCACACTGTCCGCCTTGAAAACAAGGCTCGATGCCATCAGGATACATTCGTCAAGAGGTTCGGTCGAAAGCAGCTTCATATTTGCCAGCTCGATGCTCTCTTTCGGGAATAGCTGTGCCGCTTCTGCGAGAACGGAATTCGCATCTGCATTTTCATTGACAGCGCTGTAACCCAGTATCACGGCAGAATTCTGCAAGTACTTCCCTGCCGCACGGTTTATCGGAAGGTTCACCGCCAGTATCAGCGAAAGTGATGAACACATGGTAACAGTTCCCGAAAAAGCCGCCAGTGCCACAAATATCTTTTCGGTATTCGTTCCCGCATGTTTATCAAAAACAAATGACAGCAGACCTGTCACAAGACCGATAAGCAATATCATCGGTGCGGAGTATTTAGCAAAATCATCGGACGCATCGGGCGCATAGCTGTTCTTGATAAAGTCCTCAACAAAGCCTGTCTTGCGCATAGAAGCCATGTTCGCATTTATGGGAACAGCACCTCTTCCGAAATTCACAGCTGTACTGCTGTCAACGCTTTTGACTGCGTATCTGTCAAACTCACCTGCGATATAGCGAAAATTCTTCTCGGTTCGCTGAACTATCATCATTTTGCCCAGCGTGTTGAAGATTAGCCCGACTATCGCCGCAGAGATGTAAACGTGGTAGTAGCCCTCGCGCACCGAATCGGGTTCAAACAGAGTGGCTATGCCCGCTATGACCGAAACAAAAATGCCGACAGCCGCGATGGAATCATTATCGGGCTTGCGCATGAACATATTTTTCAGTCCCGCAGTCATTATCGTATAAGACACGCCCAGCGCCAGCAGTCCCATTATCGTGTTTGAAAACAGGAAAGCCGAAGGTGACACCGAGCGGTCAAAAACCTTTATCACAGGCAGTTCCAGATCATTCGCTATTGTTATGAGCAGACTTGACAGCCCTGTGAAAAGCAGTACGCAAAGCCTTAAAAACAGGTTGCTTTTGACCTGAAGAATATCACTCAGTATCTTTGGTGCATCGTCATAATTTTCAAACTCACGCTGTCCGTAGGAGACTTTTTTCGGTGCAGTATCTGTTTCAGCCTTTTTATTATCAAGCGTGAAATCTTCCACCTTTTTACGGCGCTGTTCTGTGACCTGTTCCTTTACGGCGGACAGCACTCCTTCATCAGGCTTTTTTTCATTTTCAGCTTTATCCTTCATGTAAGTGTTATCGGAATTACTGCTATGAAACTCAGCAGCCGTATCTTTGATAACTGCTTCGTTCGCTTTTTTGATAACTGCTTCATTCGCTTTTTTGATAACTGCTTCGTTCGCGTTTTTGATAACTGCTTCTTTCGCGTTTTTGATAACTGCTTCATTCGTGTTTTTGATAACTGCTTCGTTCGCGTTTTTGATAACTGCTTCGTTCGCGTTTTTGATAACTGCTTCGTTCGCGTTTTTGATAACTGCTTCATTCGCGTTTTTGATAACTGCTTCATTCGTGTTTTTGATAACTGCTTTGTTCGCGTTATCATCAGCTTGCTTACGCTTTTTTCTGATGATGCTTTTTGAAAGTCTGCTTATACGTTTTGCATTATCGACTGCCCTGGCATCATCAAGCACGCTTTGCTCTATCACAGGGGCTGTGTCTGCAAGAACTGTTTCAGCTTTATCAGCAGTTTCTTTGACCGCTTTGACAGCTTTTGCCGCTTTTGGCTTAGTACCAGCATTTTCCGCAGGTGCGAAGCTGATGTCAAAATCGTCCTCGGAACGCCTTTTTTTATATTCTGACATGAAGTCATCAATGGCATGCTTATCAGCCAATCATATCACCTCAGATCTATTTCGTGCGCTGACGCACGACCTCATACATAAATATACCTGCCGCTACCGAAGCATTCAGCGAAGTTATCTTGCCCGCCATCGGCAGGCTGAGCAGAAAGTCGCATTTCTCCTTCATCAGTCTGCCCATGCCGAAGCCCTCAGAACCTACCACAAGTCCCACAGGGCCGCGCATATCGACACCCGAATAATTCTCACCCGCGCCATCGGTGCCATATATCCAGATACCCTGCTTTTTCAGGTCATCGACCGTCGCAGGCAGATTAGCCACCCTTGCAACGGGCAGCCAGCTCGCCGCGCCCGCAGAGGTCTTGAAAACAGTGTGATTTAACGATGCACTGCGCCTTTTCGGGATAATGATGCCATGTGCGCCTGCGGCTTCGGCTGTTCTTATGATAGCGCCCAGATTATGTGGATCTTCAATCTCATCACAAATGATGATAAAAGGATCTTCGTCCTTGTCAGCCGCGATCTTGAGTATATCATCGACCTCGACGTACTCAGCACAAGCACCTATTGCGATAACACCCTGATGTGAAGCACCGTGTGCCATGAGATCCAGCTTCTGTTCACGCACCTGCTTAACAGGAATATCCCTTTCGCGTGCCAGCTTGAGTATCAGCGATATTGAGCCTTTTGCATCGGGATTGACAAAGATCATGTCGATCAGCTTATCGGCTTTCAGCGCTTCGATAACAGGGTTTCTTCCCAGTATAAGCTCTTCCTCGGGTCTGTTTTCGTTATTCTTGTTATTTTCGTTTTTATCTCGCATAATTATCCCTCTGAAAAACAAAATGATGATCCATTTTTAGCGATACAACTACTCTAATTCGCAAAACGCTTTTGATCTTATGGATCTTCTGCATGTTCAAAATACAATACAAATATAGTTTATTATAACACAAAGATCCTCAAAAGCCAATAGCCAATGAGGATTTTTTGCGATTTTTACAAATATGGAACATCAGAACGTTTATTTTTGTATTTACAATGCAGATTTTATTGCCGCCGCCAGAGCAGTGACAGCTATCAGCCAGGGGATCGCTGCAAACAATGTCTTTTTCAGAAAACTGCGCTTTGCGGGAAAGTACCCGCCATCATCGGAGATCTCATCGGTAAGGCAGGCGATGTACTTTTTAGCAAGCTCTTCATTTTCGTTATCGGAGAACATACAGCGTGAATTTACAAACAGCAGTGCGCGTTCAAAATATTCATTATTTGTACACTTAATGTCAACAATTTTCTTGTTTACGCCTTTTATCAACGTTTTTACCTCTTTTCATAACATGGTTTTCACATTCAAGTCCATTTGAATGTACTTTTCAACAATTGGCTGTTGAAAAGTTGAAAAGTACAAGTTTTCAACACCAACAATCAACAAAAATGTTGAAAACTCTGTTGAAACGGTTGAAAAAGCGGTGTATTTTATGCTTTCTCAACAATGGTCAATTTTGTTGAAAAATCTGTATATGGACAAAAATATGTACCAAAGTCGAAAAACTGAAAATTCTGCGAAAAAATTTCGGCGCAAAAAGTGTGACGAAATTGTAAACGATGGCTGTTCCCGATCATGCAGATCTCACCATCACTGTGTTCTCGGGAAAAGCAGGCACTGTTAATTTGTTATGAGTAAAAAAATGTATCAGTACGGATTTTTGTACGACTGCAAGCCTATCTGACATATAAACGTCAACAGTAAAATTCTGTACAAATTAATGTATTTTTATGCATTTATAAATGTTACAAAATAGTTACAGGTCATCTCGTGGTAAGAAATCTTATGGCACGCTCGATGGAATCTTTGGAGTTGCCCCAGTCAGCATCTGCGCCGTTATTGCGATAATCATACATATCACAGTAGTGAGTAACATCTTTTTCAAGCTCGGCAAGGTACTTTTCTGTCAGGGAGGCGCATGCCTCCTTGAAACTGCCCTGCAATTTTTTATCCATCTTGTCCTCACAGGCGGAAACAAGCATATCATAGTGCGGCAGACAAAGCATCTCCTGCTCTGAAAACAGCGTGCGGAACTCGCCCTGCTGTTCGTACATCTCAAAAAGCGTTACCATGATGCGCGACATGCCCCACTCGACCTTATTGCATACGAAACAGTCGTTATTAACAGCTGATACGCGCTTCTGTCTGGCATTTTTGCCCTCAAAGATGCTCCGGCGCTTCAATACGTTTTTCTGTAACGACTGCAAATGCGTTGACAGCATCAGCGCTAAGGATAATCGGTTCTTGCAGGCGCGCATCTGCTCAAAATGCACTTTGCAGAAGCCCTGCTTGTTCGTTTCTATGCGCACATCCGGTTCCATCATGGCAGCGCCCATTATGTAGTCAACTGTACGCTGTTCCAGCGTATCGCGCAGGCGGCATATGGGACAGCCGCATTTCGGCTCAAATATCTCGGTGACGGGTATGGTCAGTATGCTCTCTCTCATAGTATCGGTCCTTTCATGGAATAGAAAAAAATACTTGAAAAATGTTTCAATATATAGTATAATGTATTTTAATGGATTTTGCAAG
The DNA here is from genome assembly GCF_902762735.1 of uncultured Ruminococcus sp. Lineage (GTDB taxonomy): Bacteria > Bacillota > Clostridia > Oscillospirales > Ruminococcaceae > Hominimerdicola. The sequence continues at coordinate 5,857 of NZ_CACWPP010000017.1, read as the reverse complement.
TGCTTTATCATAACAGCGCACAGAATTCATTTCATGTGATATTCAGAGATGCGCACATGCTCGGCGATGACAGAGCATGGCGTTAATGTTATTATTTCAAGATGTGATTATCACGCTGATACACCAAAATAAACGATGTTATATCGGGAATTGAATACAGTTGGCGGTTATCATTCCCCCGTCTGCGGCGGGGGAATGATAACATCAACTCAGTTTTTCCTCATTGATAAAGGGTATTTTCAGTGGTGTGCTAAAGGGATAGTTATATTTCAAAATTGAGCTTTGTGCATAACAGCGTAAGTTTTATCGGCGGCTGTTCCTATATTAACGCACTCGCAGGAACGTCAGCATGCGCGATGCCGTTTGACAGTAAGGAGGAATTAACATGCTCGTCAGCACTGATGGCAGAACTTTCAGAACAGACAGTTTTGATGAGATCGAAGCTCTGATAAGAAATTCTGCGGCGTGCGGAAAAGCTGAGATATGGCTGAGCGGTGATGCGCCGTACCCCGCTGCTGCACTTCTTTTGAACGGCACAGATGCCTGTGTAACTTTCTTCGGGGAAGATGAGGGCGAGATAAAGATGAGCTCTGGCAGTTCCGCACGGGAAGTATTATTCAGAGCAGGCGGCGAAGAATGGCTCGCTCCCGCGAACGCTGTCATAAGCCTCGATGAAGCGGCTGTGTGTGCGGAAGAATTTTTCCGAAACTTAAAATTACCTGCCTGCATCACATGGCAGGACGGAGTGTGAATATAATGGAATACAGGAAAGACGGCAGAGATATTCTGCTGAAACAGGACGATTTCGGGCTTGATGAGACCCTCGACTGCGGGCAGGCTTTCAGGTGGGAGAAGATCGCCGCGAATACATACAAGGGTGCTTTTCTCAACAAGGAACTTGTGATAAGCAGTGAAGATGAACAGGGCGTTTTCAGACTGCACAACACTAACGAGTCTGATTTTCTGGACATATGGGCTGATTATTTCGACCTCAGCACCGATTACGGCGAGCTGAAACGGCGTTTTTCAGAGGACGAGACCCTAGCAAAAGCCTGCGCTTACGCAGGCGGCATACGAATCCTCAGGCAGGACAGGTGGGAAGCGCTGTCATCATTCATCATAAGCCAGAACAACAATATACCAAGAATAAAAGGCATAATCGGGCGGCTTTGCGAGCATTACAGCGGCTATCCCGCATGGCAGGATATGAAAGATGAAACTGCGGAAAGCCTGGCGTATCTCCGTTCGGGTTTTCGTGCGAAATATCTGGTAGATGCTGTCGCGAAGATCGCGGGCGGCGAGATCGACCTTGATGAGATCGCAAAAATGGACATCGCTGATGCGCGTAAAACTTTGCAGACCATCAAAGGCGTAGGTCCGAAAGTTGCGGAATGCGCACTGCTTTTCGGCTTTTACAGAACTGAGGCATTTCCTGTGGACGTATGGGTGAAGCGGGTCATGGCAAACTGGTACCCCAACGGTCTGCCTGATTGCACGAAGGGCGTTGAGGGGATAGCACAGCAGTATCTGTTCCATTATATAAGGACTTCGGGAGCATTTGAAAAGATATGAACAGGCATAAACAGATGTGTTCTATTTGATGAAGGAGGAGACAAATGAGCAAAGCACTTTTGACCATCGCAGTTCTGCCGACATTTGTGATATTTGCGATAGTTATTATGAATGCACGGGCGGCAAGAGAGCCGTTCAGGAAAATAGCAAAAGTATTTTTCATAAGCGTTGCCTCAACTATCGCAGCGATGGTTTTGGAATTGATCGGTGATAATCTGACAGAAACACTTTTTAAAGCATTCGGCTATGAATACAAGTCCATATTCGGGATACTTTTTCAGTGTATCTTTGTGATAGCGCTGGTGGAAGAAGGCTGCAAGTACTTTTCGTTCAAGCTGATGATCTTTCACGACCGTGCGTTCGACAATACCTACGACGGCGTTATCTACGGTGCGGCGGCGGCACTGGGATTTGCGACGCTGGAGAATATCCTGTACGTATTTCAGGGCGGCTTCGGCACGGGTGTACTGAGAGCGGTCCTTTCCGTACCGCTTCACGCATGCACAGGCATTTTCATGGGCTACTATTTCGGCATTTCAAAGTACAAGAAGTATAACGACATCAACTCAGACAAAGATCCGCAGCGGAGAGCATATGTGATCTCTGTTGTGATACATGCGCTGTACGATTTTTTCCTGATGGCGAATGATGCAAAAGATGCGCCGAGACACTTTGTTCTGCTGTCACTGCTCGCGGTGCTGCTGATAATGGTGGCTGTCTACCTGATGATGGTATTCACCATAAAAAAAGCACGGCGCGACGATCAGCCCATATACAACAAGTACTACTATGAACATCTCAACGGTGCTTATCAGGATATGCGCGGCACGACCAGCAACAAGATGAAGGGCGGAGAGGCTGTCCCGATGATGCAAAACGGCATGCCATCATATGCACAGCCGTATTACGGACATGATGTTATGAACCGACAGCTGTATCAGCATCCCGCTTTCGGGCAGACTGCATATACGCCGCCCGCATTCGACGGTGCGAACGGCGACCCCATGCGCTTCGGCGGCAGACCTGTCTCTGAGCATGTCAGAAATGCCACATACGGCGGTATGCAGTACGGCGGGGATCGGTATCCCGGGGGCTTCGCAAACGCTTACCAGCCTGCGGCATACGGGCAGACAGCAGTGCAGACAGAGACCTATCCGCCGCGTGATGAAGCACCGAAAGTACATTTCTGCAACGAGTGCGGCACACGTATGGAAGCAGGTGAGAACATCTGCCCTGTGTGCGGAACAAGAGTCTGAATACAGAAAGAACCCCGCAGAACATATCAGTCCTGCGGGGAATGGGAGAAATTTATTATGATCTGAACTTATCGTTGGTCACACCTTTCCTCTGCCAAGCGGAGGGAAGGATTTTTTTTACAAGTACTTTACAAGCTCATCAATAACAGGCAGCATTCTGTCAGCTGAAAGCCCGAAATCTATTTCCTTATAATTCCAGGCAGCTCTTCCTATACCGAATTTTACAAAAGCCGAGTTAATATCTTTATACCACGCAAGTATCTGTGTAGGATCAGCCCTGTCGATAACGCCGTATTCGCCGCAATAAAGGGCAACATTTCTTTCCTCACAGAGCTTCACAGCGCCTATGAAGCGCTTTTCAAAATAGCTTGCATCAAAGCCGCTGTCAGGTACATCAAGATAATCCTGAATACGTGTAAGACCTGTCTCCTTCGCTTTCAGGCGGTACTCATTAATATCGCCCGGATAATCAAGTCTGAGGTCGGCAGGCATTTCGTCTACCCAGCCCGCGCCCTGATGGGTGAACATAAACGGGTCATAACAATGGAAGTTGTAGACTATGTTCTCATCATAAGGCATATCAAGATCTGCCAGCGCGTCAACAGAATTGTTCCAGTAACTGCCGAGAACTATCTTCGTCTTTGGAGCAAGGGGTCTGATGAGCTTGACAGCCTGCTTAGCTATACTGTTCCAGCGCCCGCTGAGTTCCTTGTCATTCACCTCATTCAGAAGCTCAAAAGCCACTCTCTCAGGGAACTTGCCATAGCGTTCGGCAAGGCGTTCCCACCACTTATAGTAACGCTTCTGAAGCTCATCACTGTCAAAGAAACCATCTTCCCCGTCGCCCGAATAGAACGAGTAGCCATATACCTTGTGAACGTCGATGAGCATGTTCAAATTGTGTTTTTCACACCATGTCAAAGCCCTGTCTACCAGCTCAAAACCGTCGTCTATCGGTGTGCCTTCATCAGTTTCAAATATATTATAATCTATCGGCAGACGCACATGGTCACAACCCCAGCCTGCGATCCTCGCAAAGTCTCCTTCGGTGATAAAACTATCAAGATGCGCCTTATCATAGCTGCCCTGAGAGAGCCAGCCGCCAAGATCAACGCCTTTCTGAAAACCTTCAAATTTTTTCATTGAATGACCTCCATTCATTTAATATTTCCATGATTTAAGGATAACACATATTTGATGAATATAATATCATAATTGAAACAAAAATATCAGTTTGTTATTCTATTCTCCCTGTTATGATATATTGCAGATCATTCGGTCATTCAGACAACATCTCTTCCAGAATAGAAGCCGCATCGGTAACACAGCCGCGGCAAGGGCGCAGTACTTTACCTGTACCGAAGCCTTTAAGCTCACGGCAGATGACAGAACTGTTCATTTCCATAAAGCGGCGTTCAAGTTCGGCTATCTTACCATCTGCGGCATCGCCGTACTTTTCTTTAAGCACCTGTTCAGCCGCCAATACCGCGCCGCACTTGACCATTCTGCCGCCCGCAAAGGGTCTTGATACATTAAAAGCCTGTTCTTCCGACATGCCTGCATCATCTGCAAAGGCACACATCACAGCGCCCGAACAGGTATAGCCGCTCTTGTGATTTTCTATTGCTTTTTCGGTTTTATTTGACATAAAGTTCTCCTTATCAAAAACCGCAGTCAGGAGCGACTGCGGTAAGCGATCTGTTCAAATAAGTTCTTGCATGATAGGCATTACACCTCAGCGGAGGGTCAGCCGAATTCTGTAAAGAAACTACCTGTTGAGCGGCAGGACGGAATTTTTTATTACCAGCTCACCCTCAATGGTACGCATACGGTAGACCGTACTGGGATCATTAAGCCTCTGTATAAGAGTATTGACAGTCAGCTCAGCCATATACTCTGCATCAATGCTGATCGTGGTTATCGTCGGGTCACTGACCTCAGAGATAAGGTAGTTATCATAGCCCACCACAGAAACATCATCGGGCACAGCATAGCCGTGTTCGCGCAGAGCCTTTATCGCCTGAAAAGCAGCCTCATCACAGTTGCACACAAAAGCTGTCGGCATATCTTTAGGGAAAACGAGGTCGATAGGATCGGAGTATTTATCTCTGTCATCAATTATCCAGTCATCGCGTATCTCAAGATCATGCTCTATAAGAGCTTTCAGATAGCCCATATATCTGTCAAAAATACTTGATGTCGCCTTTTTGGAACCGATAAAGCCTATACGCCTGTGTCCCAGACTGATAAGATAGTTAGCCAGCTTATAGCCGCCGTTATAACCGTTTGTGACGATAGAATCGACTTTCAGACCCGGCACATAGTAATCAAGCAGGATAAGATGCTCAACATTCTCAGAGAGCTTCTGCGCATAAACGTGCGAGATCTCGCCAAGAGAGATGAGCGCAGAGATCTTTCTGTCGGTGACGATATTCGGCAGGACAAGATTCTGCTCATCCTTATACTCCAGATTTTCTATCACGCAGTAGAGGTTTTCGCGCTTTAATCTCTGCACAAGGCTGTTATAAAGCGTCCAGTAGAACGAGCCGCTGAGTCCCACATACTTTTCGGGTATCAGAACACCGATATTGCTCTTCTTGCGTGAGGTCACAGTTTTTGAAGGCACATAGCCCATTTCCTCTGCCACCTGTTTTATCTTTGCTCTCAGTTCCTCACTGACTCCGCTTTTGTCTGCAAGAGCTTTTGATACAGTAACATTACTGGTATTGCAGGCTTTAGCGATGTCGATCAGGGTAACAGGTTTTTTCATCGTTATCACTCCTTGTTAAGTTCTATAACTTAATATTAACTTTATTATAAACAATTTTCGTCAATTTGTCAATAGTTTTCTGCAAATTTAATTATAAAAATGTAAATTCTAAATGAAACGACCTTTTTGTACAATAAAAAAGTCCCACTTTTGCGGGACTTTTCAGTCTGTCGCAAAAGTCTACCCGAAAGGGTAGGCTTTTTTGAATAAGTGTGGTATAATAAAGAGGGGTGAAAAAGATGCTGGAAAAGAAAACCAA
>NZ_CACWPP010000016.1 GCF_902762735.1 uncultured Ruminococcus sp. | reverse complement strand
GTTATCTTTCCCCCGCCGCAGGCGGGGGAAAGATAACCGCCAACTGTATTTGGTTCCCGATATAACATCGTTTATTTTGGTGTATCAGCGGGATAATCATATTTCTATTTAAATGGCTTATGGAAGATCATGGATATTGCGGCATTTTACACGATGCCGCTCACTTTAAGTACAGAAAATGACGCTCTTTTGCTGTAAAAAGGTAAATTTTTTGACAAGGGGCTTTACAAACCGCATTGAAGTGTGTTATAATAACCAAGTATGCTGAATTATACCAAATACGAACAATAGTTTTCATTTACTCCCAATTTTGATGTGTATTGCTGATTATACGAAATGGTTGTTCTTTCGTATTGTTCCCCCGCCTTCGGCGGGGGAACAATACACAACCAAATTGGGATTTCATTTAATAATGTGAGGTTATGAAATGGCTAACAAAAAACAGGATTACGCTAATGACGATATTACGATGCTGAAGGGCGCTGACCGTGTGCGCAAGCGTCCTGCGGTAATTTTCGGTTCTGACGGCATAGATGGCTGTCAGCATTCGGTGTTTGAGATACTTTCAAACTCAATAGATGAAGCAAGAGAGGGTCACGGCGACAAGATAATCGTGACCAAGTACGATGACAATTCCATCGAGGTGCAGGACTTCGGACGAGGCTGCCCCGTTGACTATAACCAGCGCGAAAAGCGCTATAACTGGGAACTGGTCTACTGCGAACTGTACGCGGGCGGCAAGTTCGACAACAATTCGGGCGAGAACTATTCGTTTGCGCTGGGTCTTAACGGTCTGGGCGCATGTGCCACACAGTATTCGTCAGAATATATGGACGTTGAGGTGTTCCGTGACGGCTATAAGTACGACCTGCATTTTGAAAAGGGCGAAAACAAGGGCGGTCTCAAAAAGGAAGAGACAAAGCAGAAAAAAACAGGCACACGCACCCACTGGAAACCCGACCTCGATGTTTTCACCGATATAAATATCGACAAGTCGTTCTTTGAGGACGTTATGAAAAAGCAGGCGGTGGTAAATCCCGGTGTGACTTTCCTGCTGAGGGTGCAGAGAAATGACGGCACTTTTGAAGAGCAGACTTTCTTCTACGAGAACGGTATAGCCGATTATGTCAAGGAGATAGCGGGCGAAGATACGCTGACAAACGTTCAGTACTTCACAGGCGACAGACGCGGACGCGACCGCGCCGACAAGGACGAATACAAGGTCAAGCTGGGCGTGTCTTTCGTGTTCTCAAACAAGGTGCAGACACTGGAATATTTCCACAACTCCAGCTTCCTTTCACACGGCGGTTCGCCCGATGATGCGGTGAGGAGCGCTTTCACTTCGCAGATAAACGCATATCTGAAAAACAACAACAAGTATAACAAAAACGAAAAGCCCATAAACTTCCAGGACGTTGCTGACTGCCTTGTGCTGGTATCAAGTTCTTTCTCGACACAGACTTCTTATGCGAACCAGACCAAAAAGGCGATAACCAACAAGTTCATCAAGGAGTGCATGACTGAATTTTTAAAGCACAACCTTGAGGTGTACTTCATCGAAAATCCAGATGAAGCGCTGAAAATTGCCGAGCAGGTGCTGGTCAACAAGAGAAGCCGCGAAAGTGCAGAAACTTCCAGGCTGAATATAAAGAAGAAGTTGCAGGGCACAATAGACCTGTCAAATCAGGTGCAGAAGTTCGTTGACTGCCGCTCAAAAGACCTGAGCAGGCGCGAACTCTACATCGTGGAGGGTGACTCGGCGCTGGGTTCGGTAAAGCTGGCGCGTGATGCGGAATTTCAGGCTGTCATACCCGTTCGCGGCAAGATACTCAACTGCCTTAAAGCTGACTATGACAAGATATTCAAGAATGAGATAATCACCGACCTCATAAAGGTGCTGGGCTGCGGCGTTGAGGTCAATACAGGCAAAAAGAAAGACCTCTCGGCTTTCAACCTCGATAATCTCCGCTGGAACAAAATCGTCATCTGTACAGATGCGGACGTTGACGGCTTCCAGATACGCACACTGATACTCACGATGCTGTACAGGCTGACTCCTACCCTTATCGAAAAGGGCTATGTGTACATCGCAGAATCGCCGCTGTTCGAGATAACCACCAAAGACAAGACCTACTTCGCTTATGACGAACCCGAAAAGGACAAGATACTGAAAATGATAGGCGATAAAAGTTTTACCATACAGCGCTCGAAAGGTCTTGGCGAGAACGAAGCCGACATGATGAGCCTTACCACCATGAACCCCGAGACCCGCCGCCTTATCAAGGTCAACCCCGACGATGTGGAGATGACCCAGTGGATGTTCAACATGCTTCTGGGCGATGACCTGGCGGGCAGAAAGGAATTCATCACAAATAACGGCGCTGACTATCTCGAAATGGCTGACATTTCTTAACATGGCATAACAGCTTTTATATAATACGAAAGGACAGTAAAATATGGCAAGAAAAAAAGCAGAGCCTAAGAAAAAGGCTGCTGCCCCCAAGATGGACGCTTACATCGAGGGCGCGGGTCTGGTGGCTGAACAGAAGATCACCCAGACCCTTGAAAAAAACTACATGCCTTATGCGATGAGCGTCATCGTATCGAGAGCATTCCCCGAAATAGACGGCTTCAAACCCTCCCACAGAAAACTGCTTTACACCATGTACCTGATGGGTCTTATTAAGGGCAAGCTGACAAAGTGCGCAAACATCGTGGGTGCGACAATGAAACTCAACCCTCACGGTGACGGCGCGATATATGAAACACTGGTAAGACTTTCGCGCGGCAACGAGGCACTTCTGCACCCGTATGTGCAGTCAAAGGGCAACTTCGGCAAATCCTATTCGCGCGATATGGCTTATGCGGCATCACGATATACTGAGGCTAAGCTGGAACCCATCTGTGAAGAGCTTTTCAGGGATATAGACAAGGAAACGGTGGACTTCGTGCCGAACTACGACAACACCATGACCGAACCTACCCTCTTCCCTGCCACATTCCCGACGATACTTGTAAACGCAAACGTCGGCATCGGCGTTTCGATGGCTTCGGCAGTCTGCCCGTTCAACCTCACTGAGGTCTGTGAAACTGCCATCGCACTGATGAAAGATCCCGATGCTAATGCACTTGACAAACTGAAAGGTCCTGATTTTCCAGGCGGCGGTTATCTGCTGTACGATGAAGCCGAACTCGACAAAATATACCGCACAGGCAGAGGTTCGGTAAAGCTGAGGGCGAAATACCGCTACAACGCCGATGAGAGGTGCATAGAAGTCACCGAGATACCTGCCACCACTACAATCGAAGCGATAATCGAAAAGATAATCGCGCTGGTAAAGGCAGGCAAGATAAAGGAGATCTCCTATATCAGAGATGAAACAGACCTCGACGGCTTGCAGATAGGTATTGACATCAAAAAAGGCGTTGACCCCGAAAAGCTGATGCAGAAACTCTACAAGCTGACACCCTTGCAGGATACCTATTCCTGCAACTTCAACATACTGGTACACGGCTACCCTAAGGTAATGGGCGTGTACGAGATTCTGGACGAGTGGACAAAGTTCAGGCTTGACTGCGTAAAGCGCAGGGTAAACTATGACCTTAAAAAGAAGCGCGACAGACTTCACCTGCTGAAAGGTCTGGGCAAGATACTGCTGGACATAGACAAGGCGATAAAGATAATCCGCGAAACTGAGGAAGAGAGCGAAGTCGTTCCCAACCTGATGATAGGCTTCGGCATTGACGAGGTACAGGCTGAATACGTGGCTGAGATAAAACTGCGCCACCTCAACCGCGAGTACATCTTAAAGCGCACCGCCGATACCGAAAGACTGGAAAAAGAGATAGCTGAACTGGAAGAGATACTGGGCAGCGAGAAAAAGCTAAAACAGGTCATCATCAGCGAACTGAACGATGTTATCAAGAACTACGGACAGGAACGCAAAACACAGTTCTTCTACCAGAGCGACATCGAAGAAGTCGAGGAAGAGGAAGAGATAGAGGACTACCCATGCAAACTCTTCATCTCCGAGAGCGGCTATTTCAAGAAATGTACCATGCAGTCGCTGAGAATGGCAAGCGACCAGAAGCTGAAAGAGGGCGACCGCATGATGGCGGAGATAGAGTCCTCAAACAGGGCGGAACTGCTGTTCTTCTCCGACAAGGCGGCAGTATATAAGGCTAAGGCAAGCAGATTCGGCAACACAAAAGCCAGCGATCTCGGTGACTATATCCCCGCAGTGCTGGGCTTCGACAGCGGTGAGGGCTTCTCGGCGATGATCGAAACTATGGACTATTCGGGCTACCTGCTGTTTATCTACGACAACGGCAAGGCGGCAAAAGTCCCGCTCAACGCCTACGAAACAAAGACCAACCGCAAAAAGCTGTCCAACGCATACTGCGAAAAGGCAGGTCTTGTGACGATACTCAAACTGAACGACAACGCACAGGTGATGCTGAGGACGACCAACGGCAGGGCGATGCTTTTCGATACAGCACTGCTTCTGCCAAAGACCACCCGAAACACTCAGGGCGTTCAGGTGATGACCCTTAAAGCGAAGAATGCAAAGATAGAAAAAGCCTACATCGTCAGCGATGAAGAGGCTGAAAAGCTGTCAAAGTTCCGCAGCAAGACCATACCCGTTGCAGGCTGCCTGGCAAAAGACCTCGAAGACCCCGACCAGTTACAGCTTTTCTGATAAATAAGCCAAAAACGGACATCGCAAGATGCCCGTTTTTATTTTGGTCAGCGCAGTATACACGCCGCATGTCAATAATTATGAATTGTGAATTATGAATTATGAATTAAAAAACTGCCCCCGCAGAAAGATCCCGCAGGGGCAGCAAACTATATCACATGTCAATAATTATGAATTATGAATTGTGAATTATGAATTAAAAACCTGCCCCCGCAGAAAGATCCCGCAAGGGCAGTATACTATATCACATGTCAATAATTATGAATTGTGAATTATGAATTATGAATTAAAAACCTGCCCCCGCAGAATGATCCCGCAGGGGCAGTATACTATATCACATGTCAATAATTATGAATTATGAATTGTGAATTATGAATTATCAAACGTCCCATTTCCAGTTGCGTACTTCGGGCAGATCAAGACCGACCTCGTGAATGTACTGCTTGTGCTCGACCAGCTTGTCCTGCATCATCTGGTACAGGTAAGAACCTGTGTTGCCCAGCTGCGGCAGACGCTTCAGCATCTCCATAACAAGGTGGAAACGGTCTATCTCGTTCTGTACACGCATGTCGAACGGCGTGGTGATAGTGCCTTCCTCGTTGTAGCCGCAAACGTACAGATTGCGGTTGTTTCTGTGGTAGAGCAGTTCGTGGATAAGTGTGGGATAACCGTGGAATGCAAAGATTATCGGCTTGTCCTTAGTGAACAGCGCATCGAACTCAGCATCAGACAGTCCGTGAGGGTGCTTGCTCTTGGGCTGGAGCTTGAACAGGTCAACAACGTTGATAAATCTTATCTTTACATTCGGCATGTTCTTGCGCATTATGGTGACAGCCGCCAGCGCTTCGAGTGTCGGGGTGTCGCCGCAGCATGCCAGTACCACATCAGGTTCCTGACCCTGATCGTTGGAAGCCCACTCCCAGATGCCGATACCCTGTGTGCAGTGCTTTACAGCCTGCTCCATAGTCAGCCACTGCTGACGCGGGTGCTTGGAAGTGACCATAACGTTCACGTAATTCTTGGAACGTATGCAGTGATCGAAAACGCTCAGCAGACAGTTGGTGTCGGGCGGCAGATACATTCTTACCACATCTGCCTTCTTGTTGGCAACGTGGTCGAGGAAACCCGGATCCTGATGGGTGAAGCCGTTGTGATCCTGCTGCCATACGTTTGAGGAAAGAATGTAGTTCAGCGATGCTATCTTCTGCCTCCAGGGGAGTTCACTTGTGACTTTCAGCCACTTTGCGTGCTGCGAGAACATCGAATCAACTATTCTGATGAAAGCCTCATAGCTTGCAAAGAAACCGTGACGGCCTGTCAGCAGGTAGCCCTCCAGCCAGCCCTCACACATATGCTCGGAAAGATAGCTGTCCATTACACGGCCGTCAGTCGCAAGAAACTCGTCGTTGTCCTTCATTTCAGCGTTCCAGTCGCGCTTGGTAGCTTCAAATACCTTGCCCAGTCTGTTCGACATGGTTTCATCAGGTCCGAAAATACGGAAGTTCCTGCTCTCTGCGTTCAGCTTGAAAATATCTCTTACAAAGCCGCCCAGTTCGATCATATCCTGCGCTTCGGTAGCACCCGGCGCGGGGACTTCGATGCCGTAATCGCGGAAATCGGGAAGTCTGAGATCTCTCAGCAGCAGACCGCCGTTTGCATGTGGGTTAGCACCCATTCTTCTGATGCCTGTGGGAGCAAGCTCTTCCAGTTCGGGGATAAGTCTGCCGCTCTCATCAAACAGCTTCTCGGGGTGATAGCTTTTCAGCCACTCCTCCAGCTGAGCCATATGCTCGGGCTGTGACATATCCATCGGCACCTGATGCGCTCTGAAAGTGCCCTCGATCTCGTTGCCGTCTACCCACTTAGGACCTGTCCAGCCCTTTGGTGAACGGAATACGATCATCGGCCAGATGGGTCTTTCGGTCTTGCCGCCGACTCTTGCATCTTTCTGGATAGTCTTGATCTCTTCAATAACAGTGTCAAGAGTTTCAGCCATCTTCCTGTGCATCTCCATCGGGTCGCTGCCCTCAACAAAATAGGGCTTCCAGCCGCATCCTCTGAAAAAGCACTCCAGCTCTTCATGGGTAATTCTTGAGAAAACAGTGGGGTTGGAGATCTTGTAGCCGTTCAGGTGAAGAATGGGCAGAACCGCACCATCGGTAACAGGGTTCAGGAACTTGTTTGAATGCCAAGCAGTAGCCAGCGGACCTGTTTCAGCCTCACCATCGCCCACAACGCAGGCAGTTATAAGATCGGGGTTATCAAAAACCGAACCGAAGCTGTGTGCCAGAGAATAACCAAGTTCACCGCCCTCGTTGATAGAGCCCGGAGTTTCGGGTGCAACGTGGGAAGATATTCCGCCCGGGAAAGAGAACTGCTTGAACAGCTTCCTCATGCCCTCAACATCTCTTGAAATGTTTGGGTATACCTCTGAATAAGAGCCTTCAACATAAGTATTCGCGACCATGAAGTTTCCTCCGTGACCGGGACCTGAGATGTAGATCATATCAAGATCATACTTCTTGATAACGCGGTTGAGGTGAACGTAGATGAAGTTCTGACCTGGAACAGTGCCCCAGTGACCTACGATCTTCTTTTTGATATGCTCTTTTTTGAGCGGTTCTCTGAGCAGCGGGTTATCGAGCAGATAGAGCTGACCTGCGGAAAGATAGTTCACAGCGTCCCAATATCTGTTCATTTTGTCCAACAGCTCGGGTGTGATGGTTGTTACATCAGACATTTTTGACCCTCCGATTTTAAATTTATGTGAAAAGCATAGATTGACAACATTTTCACAATGACAATATTATAACACACTTCCCTTTTGCTTACAAGCTAATTTTTGCGAATATCTCCGACAATAATTGGCATGTCAGCAGATAGGAAACATCTCATTAAAGCGCTTGTTTACGCCATTTCTTCCGCTTTTTGTTTATATTGGTTGTCACAACATTCGGTCAGCCAAAGCAATACAAATCAGCAAGTTGTATGTATTGCCATCCAGCAATTGTTATTACATATCCATTATTCAAAACCATATAAAAGCAAAAAATGCGGGGACAAAAACTGTCCCCGCAAAGGTGAAAATACTTTAATATCAGCATATCTGCCCGCCTTTATTATGGCTGACAGGCTAGTCCCAAGAATTAGCCCTGCTGGATATATCTGTTGAGGTCGTTGGCGTTTACGCACTTTTCAAGAGCAACTTCCTTAGAAATAACTCTGTTCTTGACCAGCTTAGCCAGCTCCTGGTCCATAGTCTGCATTCCGACTGCACGGCCTGTCTGCATAGCAGAACCGATCAGGTGGACCTTATCATCACGTATCATAGCCTTGATGGAGTCGGTAGCATTCAGTATCTCACAGCAAGCTACACGGCTTGTGCCGTCAAAAGTACGGCAGAGGGTCTGTGTACAAATGCCGACAAGTACCGATGCCAGCTGAGTTCTGATCTGGTGCTGCTGGTGAGCAGGGAAAACGTCGATGATACGGTCGATGGTGGAAGCCGCGTCTGTTGTATGCAGAGTAGACATAACAAGGTGACCTGTTTCTGCGGCAGTTACGGCAGCTTCGATAGTCTCGAAGTCACGCATTTCTCCGACGAGTATGATGTCAGGGTCCTCACGGAGGGCTGCTCTCAGCGCCATAGAGAAGCTGGGAACATCGGGTCCGATCTCTCTCTGGTTTATCATACATCTCTTGTGTGAGTGCATATACTCGATAGGGTCTTCAACAGTGATTATATGAGAAGACTTGTGTATATTAACATGGTCGATCATCGCCGCCAGTGTGGTAGACTTACCCGAACCGGTAGGACCTGTAACAAGCACCAGACCACGCGGACGCATAACGAACTCTGCCAGTACGGGAGGCAGGTCGAGGTCGGTCAGAGTAGGTATATCGTTTCTCAGCAGACGGATAGCGATAGCAGTGTTGCCTCTCTGATGGTAAACGTTAACTCTGTGACGGAAACCTCTGCTGGAAACATATGTAAAGTCAGTATCTATCCTGTCCTTTATCTGCTGTCTCTGCCTATCGTTACACATATCCTCGCAAACTCTGAGTATTTCGATCTCAGTCATATCAGGATAGCTGGACAGCTTTCTCAGGTTGCCGCCCTGTCTTACTATCGGGGGAATACCAACGGTAAAGTGCAAGTCCGAGCAGCCAAGCGCTCTGGATTCGTCCAGTATCTTGTTAATATCAATTGCCATTTGTTTATACCTCCAAACAATTTATTGCAGACGGCTTTTAATATGCCCCACAGCCGCCAATTTTCACTATCTTTATACAGCGTAAGTTACACGTACCAGCTCGTCGATGGTAGTTCTGCCTTCCCTAACAAGCTCAGAAACGTTGTCTCTCAGCAGACGGCAGCCTTCCTGTCTTGCAAGTTCCTGTATCTCTTCGTTCTTAGCACCCGCAGTAATGATCTCCTTCATCTTCGGTGTAGCCAGAAGTATCTCATGTATAGCAGTACGTCCTACGTAGCCGTTGGTACATTTTGAACAGCCCTTAGCCTTGTATATCGGAACGCTCTCCGAGATCTCCATAAGGTCATTTTCTTCGGGAGTTGACATATAGCCCACACGGCAGTGCGGGCAAACGACCTTAGTAAGTCTCTGTGCAACAACGCCGATAAGTGATGTAGCGACCATGTACGCATCAACGCCCATATCAACAAGTCTTGTAACGGTTGACGAAGCATCGTTGGTATGCAGTGTAGACAGCACAAGGTGTCCTGTAATAGCGGCTCTGATACCGATCTCGGCAGTCTCGGTATCACGCATCTCACCGATCATTATGATGTCAGGGTCCTGACGGAGTATCGAACGCAGAGCAGCCGCAAAGGTCATGCCCGCTTTCTCATTGATCTGGCACTGATTGATGTTAGCTATCTTCTTCTCGACAGGGTCTTCAACTGTGATAACGTTCAGATTAGGCTTAGCTATCTCGCCAAGCGCGGCGTACAGTGTGGTAGACTTACCTGAACCGGTAGGACCTGTTACCAGTACAACGCCCTGCGGCACTTTCAGGCAGGATACAAAACGCTTGTAGTTATAGTCTGTCATACCAAGATCCTGTATTCTTCTTACCGAGCTGTCGCCCGCAAGTATACGGAGAACGACTTTTTCGCCGTAAACCATTGGCAGGTTGGATACACGGAGGTCAACAACTGTGCCGTCGATGGTCTGTGACATACGACCGTCCTGAGGTATACGCTTTTCGGCGATGTTCATGCCTGAAAGGATCTTAAATCTTGTTACCAGCGAAACGTGGTTTCTTGCATCAATATCAGCCATCAGAGGTACCAGGTCACTGTTGATACGCACTCTGACCTTTGTGAAATCCTTGAAAGGCTCGATATGAATATCTGTCGCGCCCTGACGATATGCCTGTTCAACGATCGCAGTCGCCAGCTTAACGATAGGCGCATTGTCGATACGGTCAGAGCTGAGGTCGATCTCGTTGAGGTTGATCGCTTCTTCTTCCTTCTCCGCAGTAGCCTCTTCCGCAGCCTTAGCAGCAGCACCTTCGGAGTACATCTTACCGATAGCTCTGTTGATAGCATTCTTGGTAGCGAGCTGAGCAGTGATGTTGCAGCCGGTGATAACTCTCAGATCCTCAAATACGTAGAAGTTCATGGGGTCGTTGGTAGCGACCATCATACGCCTGCCTATCTTCTTGACAGGTATAACATTGTACTTTCTTGCAGTCTGTTCAGGTATCATCTTGACTACTTCTGCATTAAGCGGGATATTATCAAGGTCTACGTACTCGACATTCATTCTCTCAGCCAGCGTCTTTGCAAAATCAACATCGCTGACCAGTTTCATTTCGATGACCAGATCACCGAACTTTTTGCTGTTGCCTTCCGCCTTCTGGCGGTCAAGCACTGCTTGCAGATCTTCTTCGCTGAGCAGACCCTTCTCTACCAGATATTGTCCTATTGGTCCGTTTCTCATAGATACTCTCCTGTCCTCCGCCTGAATGTGCAACACGGAACACTGCACTGCGGATAAAATAATATTTTGAATAAATTCTTAAATTATTAATACCTCTTGTAATTCATGTCAGATTGTGTTAAAATATATATGAAATGCGAAAAGCAGATCAATTCTTCAGAAAGGAGGCTTTCAAATGGATAATGAGTTGATATACACCTCAGTCATCTACGTTTTCGTCTTTATTTTCGGCGTTTGCATCGGCAGTTTCCTGAATGTCTGCATTTATCGCCTGCCACTGGGCGAAAGCCTGATAAAGAGCAACTCTCACTGTATGACCTGCGGCACGCCTATCAGAAAGCGAGACCTTATCCCTGTCATCAGCTGGTGCATGCTAAGGGGTAAATGCCACGCCTGCGGCGCAAAGATCTCACCGAGATACACGGTGGTCGAGCTGCTGAACGGTATCTGCTATCTGCTGATATTCCTGCACTTTGATGTTGTTATCAGCCCTTTGTATGCGGCACTTGTTTCGCTTATGACCTCAGCGCTGATAGTTATCTTCTTCATGGACTGGGACACACAGCTGATAAACACATGGGTAGTAGTATTCATCGGTGTGCTTGCCATACCAAAGTTCCTGTTCTGCCAGAAAGACTGTCCGCTGTCACTTTCCGCGATGATACTTGGCGCATTTGTTGTGAGCGTACCACTGCTTATCATCGCACTGGTAAGTCACGAAAAAGCTATGGGCATGGGTGATGTTTATCTGATGATCGCAGGCGGGCTGTTTCTTGGCGCACCGAACATACTGGTCGCTATGGCTGTCGCGCTGATAGTCGGTTCGATCTGCGGACTTATCCTCAAACACGCGAACGGTAATTCAGTTTTCGCCTTTGGTCCTTACCTGTCACTGGGCATCGCAGCTGCGGCGCTTTACGGTGACACGATCACCAAATGGTACATGGATTTCACCGGTCTCAACGAAACGCTGAACGATACAGCGGCGCTGATCTCAGCAATATTCTGATAATCAAAAATACCCGCTGAGAGATCAGCGGTATTTTTTTGCCCATTTTCAGAGCTTTGTTCTGCTCAAAAGGTCCTCGCGGACGACCCGCGGGGATCTTTTCAGCAAGCGGCTGTTTAAGCCGCTTGTGAATTAGGAATTACTCCATATACATGCCATCGAAATCAAATAATTTGTTTGCATCAGCCTGTACGTACTCGTTAGGGCATCTCAGATCAAAACTGAATTCAGCGCGTCCGCCACATTTAGTAAGTGTTCCTGTATACACTATCGTAACTGTATCAGCTGAAAGACTGAACGTAGCGCCGGAGCCATTTGTATTTATGAGCTGTACACCCTGAGATTCAAGGTCTTGCTTGAACTTTACCTTGATCGTCTTAGTACCGCTGAAATCGTTACCATCCCACGGATCTTCATTGGTAATATGCAGTCTTACATTTGCTTTCGGGTAATAGTAAGGCTCGGTAGGTGTCCATCTTGCATATTCGGGGTTACACGAAACAGAATCGTTATACATTTGAACTGTACCGCCGGTAGGGGTATCCTCAAGATGAGGCTGGATAAACACGACCGTGCCATCTGTTGGCAGTGATGTGAAGTCAGCCAGATCGGAGACCTTACCCAGAACAGTGTCAGGATCGCTGGGGTCAAGTATCTCCCAGTACTTGAATTCCTTGTTATAAGGTCTTATACCGTTCTGTACCTCAAGCTCTATCGGTCTGAGCTGAGGATCAGCGAGGAAGCTGGACGATGTGCGGTCATATCTTACTGACATGGTTGCACCACTTGCAAGCAGACTGCCTTCTGCGCCGCCTATTTCAGGCTCATCAGCATATCTGAAACCAAATACTACCTGAGGAACGTCATTATATACAGCATAGTACGATTCATTGAAATAAACTGCTCTGCCGCCTGCTACCAGCGGGTTGCCAGAAGCATCTTCCCAGTGGTCGAAAACATGGAGTTCATCGCCGCTTGGCGAGCTTACTTCATCGTCATCGAGATTGCCGTCACCATCTTCACAGGCAATTCCGTAAATAGGAACTTCTCTGTAAGAGTTGCTGTTATAAGTCCCGTGACCCAACCAGTTGTGAAGATCATCATAGCTGTCGTAGAACGATACTATATAATCGGGTGTAGGTATTACTCTTCTGGAATAAATAGCCACGACCTCAATATCATTGGTCAGTATCGTAGACTTGAACGTTTCCAGATCAACACCATTTACCTCAAAGTGAGAAAACTCCTCAAACTTTCTTTCACCTGTTGAAGCATCGGTGTAAGCGCCTCTCTCCATACCCTTTGCTGTATTTGTCCATGCTGTGATGTCAGAATCAGAGATGAGCGAGCCTGAAGTGTATGATTTCTCGTCGATGGACACACCTTCATCGGTATTTACAGATACTACAACGTCTTCAGTCTCAGGTTCTGCCTTAGTATAGAAAATGTAGGTAAATGGCAGTGTCACACCGCGCGAGTCAACGCCTGCATACATCTCACTGATACCATCAGACGGCGCACTTGCGCTGGTTGCTCTTGCAAACTTGCTGTAATCAAGTGTCTGCGCGAGATACTTCAGAGTATCGTTGGGGTCAACTCTTGTTGTCCAGTATTCAGCAGAGTACATCATCTTATCTGCATCTCTGAGGTTGATATTAACAAGCTCAAAATCTCTTGTCTGGTTGAAGATTATCTTGTTGAAATCGTAGCCGACACCGTTGCCCTCAGGCTTCCAGAGCTTTGAAGAGAGTGTGATACACTTGTTCTTCGCATCATCAATGTTGAGATAAGCCTCAAACTCGCATCTCATATCGCTGTAAAGCTCTTCTTTGCCGAGAATGTTAAGCGTATCCATGTCGATACCCGCAGCACCGACCTTAGCTTTCAGCAGTGCGCCTGTTGCGTGCTTTCTGTGTGCAGCAGTCTTGTTTTCATCGTAAGTCGAATATACTCTGCCGCGAAGCGAGTTATTGTCAATGATGATAACATCGGTAAACTTCTGCTTGATAGCCTTTTTGCCGTTAAAGTCTCTGAGATAACCGCCTGTTACATCGGGCACACCTTCATAACCTTCCAGTATGCACATATTGAGCGAATATCTTACCTCTTTCTCGAAATAATCCTGCAATATCGAGCCGACATCGTTCGCATCTGAATTATAGAGCGTTCTCGAATAGAAATTATTCATCGGCTGGATAAAATTCAGGATAGCGCCCATTATCATTACCATTATGGTCGATACGATGATAAGTTCAACCAGCGTAAAACCTTTTTTATTGCTTTTCATAATGCGGCACCCCCCTTATGACTCAGAAGGATGACGTTCTTCAAATTCTGCCTTGGGTATGAACTCCTCAAGAGCGCCATCATAGTACAAAGAACAATAGCCCGCATTGTTTTCGGTGTTGTGATCAAGTATAAATTCTGACAGACCGTAAATTTTAGGATTGCTCGGGTCATTCATATCAGTTACCTCGATAACATTACTGTCAACGCCGACCGCAGTAGGGTCACATCTGACACCGAGCTTTCTGATACCGCCGTTTGCGGGGTAGATACGATAGTCAGTATCATCACCCTGAGGTTCTTTTTCGTTGTCGAAGAACTCGAAACCCGAAAGCGCTTTAAATTTGAATGAATGGTCAGACGAGTCACCATTGTAGATAGTCAGCCACCATTCGCCGGGCATTACCGTTACCTGCTCGATAGGAGAAAGATAGCTGAGCTGGTAAGTTTTGTCATCGGGATCAGTAATAGCAGTATAGCCATAAACGTCCTTATTGACAACATTGATGCCGACTTGATCGAAATTAAAACTGATAGCGTAATTTTCGTCCATCTCCTCAACATTGAGCAGTGTTGGGTCGATGACCTTTGAGTAATTGGAGAAGTGTTCAAGGTTAGTTGTCTGCGCATTAGCTATCCTGTTTCTGGTATGTGACTTGATCTGCGCTTTTATACAGGTAGTCGCTGCCATTGTGAAACCGGTGGTAGCCACCGCAAAAACTGCCATAGCGATGATACACTCAACCAATGTCATACCTTTTTTATTATTTTTCATGAGTGGACACCTCCTATGACCTTAGAAATTGTTGTACTTATCGAGCGTGAAGGTTTTGTCTATAACAGAATCACCGAAACCGTGTGCAACCGTAACCATGCTCTTTGATGATACGGGGTTGTAAACAACTGTATTATTGTTGTTGCTTGTCATAAAGTTTTTAACGATACAGCTGCCTATGATGTTGGTCATTACCTTATTGCCGTCATCAGCGTATGTGGGATAGATCATCAGCTGTTTGCCGTCATTCTCCCATTTGAAGTTTGCTCTCGGACCATAGATGCAGCACTGCATGTAAGTATCCTGAGGAGCTATGAATGTAGCATCTTCGGTGAGCAGCATTATGATGCTTCCGTGAGGCATATCATATACATTGGGGTCGCTCGAATAATCTCTGTCAGTGGGATCAAGGCCGTGACCGAGATAAACTTCCCTGTATGTGCTGTATTCCTGCAGATTGAATCTGTTATTGCTGTTAAAGAAGGGAGCGGCTTTGCCGTTCTTGCCATTGAATTCAGGGGCATAAGTAGACTCCTGAGTTTTGCCCGAATCATAATACTCGTTATAAACAGTACCAACGCCCGAATCCGATACCAGGTAGCAGAATCTTGCATCGTCGCCTTCAACATCGTGGTTATCATTCTTTACAATGATAGTCAGATTGTTGCTGACACTAGCTTGGTTTTTCAGGATAATAACAATGTCATGTCTGCCGTCTGCATTTTCGACCGCGTTATCGAGGTCAACAAGGATAGTGGCATTATTTACATAACTTCCAAGCACAAAGCTCTGTTTAGCGACAGCTGTAAAATTAACATCAATATTTGAGTCATAGAATCCCGGCTCAAAATTAACGGTATCAATATTTGCTCTGCCTGTAACGGGATCATAAGTGCCGTCTGTCGGATGACCATTATCGTCAGTCCAGAACCAAGGCACGTCGGTCCTGTCTTTCAGTTCGGTCATATCTCCGCCTTTACCATAGAAGCTCTTGTAAGTATCAGCGATAGTTGATACTGTCATACCACCCGCACCCTTGAGGCACAGCATATGCTCGGGATAGTAATAATAGGGAATAGGTTTGAAGTTGTTGGGAACAACACTTCTTCCGCTCATGCTGGTCCAGTCAAGCTCCTTGAATTCGTGACCTGCTGTTACATTAACAGTACCGCCATGAACTCTGTCTGAGAGCGCCCTACCGGTCTTTGGCTGAACATAAACGTTGCCGTCGATAGTATAATTGTTGTCAGTTATATAGATGTCGCCCTCTACATAAACGTCACCATGTATCACTCCATTAAGACAGCCAAGATAGAGCGAACCATCAAAAAATTCATTCTTACTGCGAACATAGATATTACCCCAGATCTTGGAATCATTACCATGACCGCCCATATCCATTGTGTCCTTATAATCGTTAACAGCACCGGGTTCACAGGCTGCTGTCATAGCATCAACAAGGTTAGTACCGTTATTTAGTGTAATATCCTTAGGGTGAATGCCTAAGTCAAACAAACTGGTGTAGATGTCGATCTCGTAGTTCTCAGCACCTATCACTGCATTATCGCCTGTCATTATCATGGCTTCATCGACCTGAATGTAGTTATACGCATTCAAGCCTCTGGGCTCAGCACTAAAGCTCCTGTCTTTCTCATACTGGCTTGTTACCTTACCTGTATTCTTCAGCATAGCGAAAGATCTGGAAACGTACATTGTACAGCCCTTTGTCTGGTCGTTGTTGACACCCGGAACATAGTAGGGGTTAGACTTCAGTACAGGAGTACCGTCTGAAAATGCCAGTGTACCGTAAATAGAAGTATCACCGTAGAACGAAGAATTGTTCTTTGTTACCTTATACAGAGTATTTACAGTATCAGATTGTTTCAGAGGAGCAGAGGTGTTGCCGTAAACGCTGATGTTGTTGTAAGAATCATTACCACCACCGTTTGTACCGATGATCTCCAGCGCGCCCGGTCTTGTTGTGCCCATAGACTGAGGCTTTATGGACATGTAAGCTACGACCTTTTCGGTCTGTCCGAGGTATCTGCCGACAGCAGTAGCCTTCAAACTGCTGGAACTGCCTGCCTCCTCGACTTTCAGTGTTACGTCGATGTCGTTCCATCTCGGGTGATTGACACCGATCAGTTTTGCATCATCAACAGTGCTTCCGTCACCGCTCAGCTCACCGATCTTGACATGTATAGTCTGAGCGTCTGCTGCGATCCTCTGAAGCTCAGCGACCTTTGCTTCGATGAAGGCTGACGTATGTGTAGCATCTACCATCATGTTCGTTTCTTTTACCACGAACGCTTCCAGACACGATGAAGCCGCAAAGTAAGCCTGTTTCTTGCGGTATTCTTCGTTCGTCTTGGTGTTGGTATGTGCCACCAGTGATATTGCAGCTGCTACGATAACTACCATCATTACAGCAACTACTGTCACCGTCATGAGAACTGCGCCCTGTCGATTGGACTTGATTTTTCTTCTCATAAGATTACCACCTTTCTTAAAAATATTAACCCAACTTTTTAATGATCAAAATTAGAAATTTTAATCATTTTATATAGCACGATTTGGCAGGCGGAGGTAGTTTCCGCCTACCAAATGCTATAACCTTTAGTTTGCTAAAGTATTAGGATCAGGCAGCTTCTTAACGACCATCATGGTCAGGGTCATAGTACCCGATACATCTTCATCAGATACTTCTTCCTTAGACTCGCCGTCCTTGCCTTCGACTTTCTTGGTATCAAACTTGTAGTTGATGCTAGATACCATTGTGGTCTTCTGCTCGTTAGAGTTCTTCATCTTATCGCAGAACCTCTGAACATCGTCGATCTTGCCTTCAAAGTTCAGTGTTATCTCGTAAGAACCGATAGTTACAGGACCTGCAACAGCTTCGCCCTCAGCAGGTGCTGTCTCAGGAGTTAACGGCTGACCCTGTGCCATATATTCATCTACCATCGCATCAGCATCAGCCACAACAGACTTATCAACATAAGCATAAGGCACCAGCTTATATTTGTTGTAAGTTGAGATAGTCATATCATCGTTTGTGATGTTATCAGCTGCAAGCAGAGCATCTATCTGTCTGGTAGCAATCTGAGTTTCCTGTATCTGGTAGAAGCTCTCGGTCATTGTAGTAACTTCCTTGTATGCTTCCACTATTCTCTCAGGCAGATCTGCATCTGCCTCGACTCTGTCCTGAAGGTCGGAACGAGTAGCCTTAGCGGTATCAAGTGCGCTCTGTGAATCCTGAAGTCGCTCAATTGCGGGCTTTATGAAAAGCATTACACCTGCGACCCAGACAAATATAACGATCAAAACAGTCAGTACGATCCTATCACGATAATTCAGCTTCATTGATTATTCACCCTCTTTTTCTTCTTCCATGAAATAAAGTATAAGACTATCAAGCTGGATCTTAGTGTCTTCTTCCTTGACTTCTTCACCAGGCTTAAGATCTCTCGGTGTCTGCACTCTGTAACCGGCGTAAGTTATATCTGCTACAAAATCCAGAGCCTTGAGATCATCTATGAGCTTCTCATAGTCTTCCTTCTTATCAACAGTTATGGGTGAGATAGTATACGCACCTGTATCAAGATCAAATGCGATCTCGCTGTATGTAGCACCGTTTGCTTCCATAACTTCCTTTATCTTATCGAATTTAGTCTGGATCAGCTGAGGCTTGGTATCGAGATCAAGCTGTACAGTCTGAACATAGTTCTTATATCTGTTGATGATCTCCAGTCTGTTATGAAGAACTTCATTTGCCTTTACCTGTGCCTGGAGTTTAGCTATATCCTCTTCGACCTTAGCAGTCTGCTCGTCGATCGAGTTTGCTCTCAGTGAGATAAATCCTGTTACAGCAGCAATAAGTATAGCAGATGCCGCAGCCAGTATACCTGCGGTGGTCAGCATAGAACCGATGCCCGAAGATGCGTCCTTTCCGCTTGATCTGTCAACTTCCAGGAGGTTGATCCTCTCGGTCTGCTTATTTCTTCTGTACAGCGCACCGATAGCATTGGCAAATACAGTGAACTCGAAATTCTCATAGCCTGTTATCTGGGTAGGAGTACCGAGAACAGAAGCCTTGATGTCCAGACCCTCGAGTGCATCGACTATTTTCATGTAGTCCTCAATGAAACCGTAGAGGATAACATTAGCCAGACCTGAACCGCCTCTTGCCCTGTTGAACTGCTCCATCTTGAATATGTTCTCATTCAGGGCTTCGAGTACGTAATCATCTGCATCATACTCATCAGGCGAGATCGGTACGTATCTTGCGAAAGCCATCTGTCCGTTCTCGAACAGTGTCAGTCCCAGGAAGTTGTTGTCCAGCTGGCAAACCAGCAGAGGCATCTTGTCGGCGTTCGACTTATCAGCCAGAACTATTCTTGCGATGGAGTTACAGCCGATATTAACGCTTCTCAGGTTGATGTTCATAACAGCGAACAGCTTTCTGAAACCTTCAACTATCGAGCTTGGGCAGGCAGTAGCCAGCACCTTTACAGCGCCGGGACTATCTTCGCCCGCTTCGCCTACAACAGTATATGAAATAGAGTACTCATTGGATATGCCCATTTCCTGGCTCATGTGGTTCTGTACCATCTGCAGGAACTCTGCACCCTTAGCCTTAGGAACGATAAGCTCCTTGAACACGATGCTGCTGGACGAGAATGTTACGATAGCATCTTTATCCATCATCTGCTCGCTTCTCAGCTGAGTCAGCAGCAGATCAGACAGACCTGACAGCTGTAAAACTTCGCCGTTAACGATCATGTCCTCGGGAACCTGAACGGAAGTCGAGTTGTCGATTCGGATCTTGTTAGCCGTATTATCACCTTTAACGATATTGATCTGCCTATCAGAAATGTCAAATGATAGCATTTATTCCTTCACCTCAAATATAAAAATTTTTATGATTTATCTCCGACCTGTTCAGATCGGTAATTATATACGCGAGGCTCATCGCCCCGACGTACATTATTCCTTTTCCATCTCTGCAATACCACCGTAAAGCATCGGGAATATAGCGGCAAGTACAAGACCTATGCCGACACCGAGGATAATGATCATCAGAGGTTCCATCAGACCGACCAGTCTGGTAACGGCTGCGTCTGCTTCTTCCTCGTAGAAATCTGCGGTCTTTTCGAGGATCTCGTCCAGTGCGCCCGATTCCTCACCAACATAGATTATCGAGCAGAACATGCCCTCGAATATCTCGGTCTTGGAAAGTGATGTGGATACGGGAGAACCCTGTTTTACCTCATCAACGACCTGAAGGAACATCTTGTCGATATATGTATTGTTAAGTATCCTTGAGGATCTTTCAAGGCAGTCTACCATCGGTATACCGCTGGAGTAAAGGGACGAAAGTGTTCTCGAAAAACGACCTTCGGCTATCTTTACCATCAGAGGGCCTACCAGAGGCATCTTTATCTTGATATAGTCGAATTTCAGCTTGACCGACTCGACCTTCATCGCGTAGTTCCACGCAAGTACAAGTACGACCACGCCGATCAGCAGTGCATACCACTTAGCTATTACGAAGTCACTGAAGCCGAACAGCGCTTTCTGAAGGACATTCAGGCTGTCTTCGGGCATCATGCTCTTGAATATAGGCAGTATGAATACGCTCATCGCAAGTACGAGTGCGATGACCAGCACCAGCAGTACGCAAGGATAGATCATAGCGCCTTTTACCTTGTTGTTCAGCTTGTTGCTGTTTGCATAATACTCCTGCAGTCTCTTCATGGTAACATCGAGCGAACCTGAGATCTCGCCCGCATCTACCATCGAGATGAAGAAGTCGGGGAAGCAGCCTCGCTTAGCCTCAAGTGCGCCCGAGAAGCTCTCGCCCTTCTGCACGTCCTCATACACGTCTCTCCAGACTGCCTTAGCGCCCTTGTTCTCTTCTTCTTTGTAAAGAATATCCAGCGCTTTAACTATCGTCAGACCTGACGACATCATTGCCGACAGCTGTCTGCAGCAGTATGCCAGTTCAGCCGTCTTGAACTTGTGGGCAGTTTTTCTGCCGCCGCCCAAAGCCTCGTTATAGCTTACACAGAACAGACCCTGCTCATAGATCTTGTCAAGCAGTTCCTGCTCATTTTCAGCCTCGTAGGTACCTTTTATGGTCTTGCCAGTGGTATCCTTAGCGACGTAGCTATAATTTTTCATATTTGTAGATACACCTCCACCATTTTAATGCTTCACAGCTCATGCCGTCTGACTCTTAGATGCATCAAAACGCACCAAGGCATAAAACTACAAAACACATTTTTATCATTATATCATTTTTTTGATTTTTTAGCAAGACTAAATGCCAAATTTTTTGCAATTTTATTCACAAAATAACAATTGGATTTTTAGTCAGTTTTTACTAATAAGGTAGACCATTTAACTTTTTAATAGAATATCCGCTATTGCCGAGAATTTTTTTGTACTCTTTAAACAATAAACACTATTCGGCGTTTTCAGGCTGTTCCTCTTCGTCGCTTTCAGCATCATCGCAAACCGTTCCGACGTTCCTGCCGCTCAGCAGAACAGGGTGTTTTTTCACATACATTTTATATGACACCACATAAGTGACCAGCGCCGTGCCCATCAGCAGAAGCATCGAGCCAAGCACCCCTGTCATGTAGTCGCCCCCAAGCACCGAAATGACCCAGCCTGCGGGATAATACAGCACTTTATAGAAGATCTCGCCTTTGCCCTCAGCGCTGAAAGAATCGCGGAATATCGCGGGTATATAGTAGAACATGCCCACCAGTATCAGCACCGTGAGTATAGTCGTCATGCTCCACTCCTCATACGCCGTATGCTTACGTCCATCGTCGAAAAACACCCATATCAGGAACAGGCATATCACCACCGTTCCTATGACAGAGCCAACATTCGGCTGTGTCAGGAAGTTCTTCACCCCGACCATTGAATACGGCAGGAAAGTCACCAGCGACGGGAACAATACCGCCCCCGTAAAAGCCCCGAACAGGACCAGCGCCAGCAGCAGTCCCAGTCTTGCCAGAGTGTACACGACTATGAACCGCAGCCAGTCATAGCTTTTACTGCCCAATGTCATAAACCTCCTGCATGTAAAGCCTGTCAGCTTTTCTTTTCACCGTACTTACACAAACCTTTATTTATTTTATACAAATCAGTCGTTGGAAACATTTTGTTCAAAAAGCCGCTCAACAAGCTCTTTCAGACCACTGTTCTGCGGACTGTCCAGCTGCGGGTCTTTATCAAGTATCGCCTTAGCTGCCTTCTGCGCTTTTACCATTACGTCCATGTTCTGCGACATATCAGCTATCTTCATTTTCGGCAGACCATGCTGTCTGCTGCCGAAGAAATCACCGGGACCGCGCAGTTTCAGATCTTCCTGCGATATTTCAAAACCGTCATGGCTCTTTGAAAGTATCTTCAGCCGCTGGACGACTTCCTCAGTCGGGTTATCGGTTATCAGTATGCAGCTCGACTTGAACTGCCCTCTTCCCACGCGCCCGCGCAGCTGATGCAGCTGTGAAAGCCCGAACCTGTCGGCATTTTCGATGACCATTATCGCCGCATTCGGCACATCTACACCGACCTCGACAACAGTTGTCGAAACCAGCAGGTCAAGTTCATGTTCCTTGAACTTTTTCATCACTGTTTCTTTTTTATCAGCGGAGAGTTTGCCATGCAGCAGACCCACGCGGTAGTCCTTGAAAAAGCCTTCCGAAAGATTTTTCGCGTAGCTTTTGACATCTTGCAGGTCAGCCGCACTTTCCTCTATCATCGGGCAGACTATATAACCCTGCCTGCCTTCATCGAGATGCTGTTTCACATACCCGAAAGCCCTCTCCCTCAGCTTGCCCGTGACCGCGTAAGTTTCAACAGGCTGTCTGCCTTTGGGAAGTTCTTTCAGCACCGATATATCCAGATCACCGTATATCATCAGCGCCAGCGTTCTCGGTATTGGCGTTGCCGACATTACCAGCTTGTGTGGATTATCCCCCTTGCCCGCCAGCATCGCACGCTGTCCCACACCGAAGCGGTGCTGTTCGTCTGTTATGACCAGCCCCAGCTTTTTGAAAGTTGTGCTTGCCTGCACCAGTGCGTGCGTACCTACCACCACCGAGTACTCCCCTGCCGCGATGCCCGCCTTGACCTTTTCCTTCTTTTTTGCGGTCATCGAACCTGTCAGCAGTACGACTTTCACGCCAAGCGGTTCAAGAAATCCGCAC
The DNA here is from genome assembly GCF_902762735.1 of uncultured Ruminococcus sp. GTDB lineage: Bacteria > Bacillota > Clostridia > Oscillospirales > Ruminococcaceae > Hominimerdicola. The sequence continues at coordinate 16,989 of NZ_CACWPP010000016.1, read as the reverse complement.
AGCGTTTCATAATGCTGTGCCGCCAGTATCTCGGTGGGAGCCATCAGCGCGGTCTGACAGCCGTTCTTGTAAGCGAAGAACGCCGCGCCAGCCGCCACAGCCGTCTTGCCCGAACCCACATCGCCCTGGATAAGGCGGTTCATCGGGAAATTCTTCTGCATATCGGCTATGCAGTCATTTATCGCATTTTTCTGACCAGTGGTCAGTTCAAAGGGCAGACCGCTGTAATATTCATCAATGCTCTCGCCCGTCATCACACAGCCCGCATGTTCGCGGCACCTGCTCTTCATCATCAGCATACCCAGCGCCAGCGTCAGCAGTTCGTCAAACACCAGCCTGTCTTTCGCCATTTCGAGGGTGTGCATATCTGTGGGAAAATGAATGTTCTGCATCGCGAAGCCCAGCGAACAAAGTTCGTTCTCACGCAGTATCTCAGCGGGAACAGGCTCATATATCTGCGCCCCCAGCGAAGTCAGTGCCGCATGCACGTTCTGCCGAAGAAGATTTTGCGTGATGCCCTCAGTCAGCCTGTAAACGGGCTGAACGGGGTCAGTCCCCTCAGCGGGGTATATCTGCGGGGAATTTATCTCGCGCCGTATCAGGTTGCCCGTCAGCTTGCCGACCAGAAAATACTCCCGCTCGACTTCCAGCGATTTAAAAAGGTAGCCCGCGTTGTAAATGACTATCGTGAGATCGGCAGTATCATCGGTGAATACCGCCTTGTATACCGACAGCCCCCGCCTTATGGGAGCTTCGGGCAGTTTGCGCACCACCCGCCCTTTCAGCACCACCGTTTCGTTCAGCGGCGCATCGCGAATGGTCTGCGGCGAATTCAGGTCGATGTAATAACGCGGGAAATGATAAAGCAGGTCATAGACGGTCTTCACGCCCATATTCTCGTAAAGCTCGCTTTTCTTCGGACCCACGCCCGAAAGGTACATCACGGGCTTTGCAAGCTCCTTAATCATTCCCGACACCGCCTTGTCATACTTCTTCGTTTATATTATAACACATCTTCACAAAAATTGCAAGGGGGTTGGCGATGTTTTTTGTGATTAGTCCCTAAAACCCATAATAAAAAAAGAGAGTGCGAAACATTCGGCTCTCTTAAATGGTATCTTTTTCCTGTATTTTATCATTCTGTTCACCCTCGCCCCTGTCAAGGTTTTCAAGCGCAAAATTCAGGCATTGAATGACCAGCTGGTTCAGTGAAAGATTGTTTTCGTAAGCGAGTTTGTCGAGTTCACCGACCTGTTCGACAGGCAGTCGGAAAGTCTTTGTGACATATTCATAGCCCTTTTGTATTTTCCACATAATAATAACCCCCTTTTTATTATTATGCACTATATTTTGTTTAATGTATACAAATATATTGCAAGAATTTCTGCTTGCAATTATTTTGTAAAAGTGTTATAATTATTGCAGAAAGGGGTGGTCACATGACCAATTTACAAAAAATATCTATTTTATGCGCCACTGTGCTGACTATGGGTCTGACAGCCTGTGGAGAAACAGCGGAAAATAGCGACAGTAAAGATAATACCGCCGTCACAACAACCACCACTGCGGCTGAAACTACAACTACCGCCGCACCTGCTGATGACTCGGCGGAAGATGTGGAGTCAGAAGTTGAAACTGAAAGTGCGGTTGAAGAAGAAACTGAAAGTAAGGCAACAGATTCAAGCGAAAACGAACAAATCACAGAGTCAATCGAGGACAAAGAACCCAAAGCAAAAATACATAAAGAAACAGTTTATTTCAATGGCAATCTCGAAGCATATTATGAATACAACGAATTAGGTAATCTTATAAAAAAAGAATTCTATTCAGATTCTTCACTAAGCAGTTCATATTCATATAAATATGATGAAAAAGGTAATGCAACAGAAGAGATTTGCACCGAAAAAGATGGTTCAGTTCTTACCACAAGAATGGAATATGATGAACATGATAATATTGTAGTCAGTGCGCATGATAACGATACCGTTTATTATGAATATGATTATGATGATAACAATAGAATCATCAAAGAAATTAAATCATTCTCTAACAACACAAATAAATTTTTAACTTTTTATGAATATAAGGACGAAACATGGATAAAAACCGAGGAAGGTTATACTGGCGATGATTTAATATATAGATTAGAAACTGTATATGATATGAACGATAATGAGATTTCTATGAATAATTACGGATATTTTGATAATTCATCGTCATCTATGACTTTTGAAAACATTTATGATAGCAATAATAATCTCACCGAAAAATATCTTGTAACAATTTCTGACAGTAGTAGTGATAACAGCAATTTTGATAAAACTCTTGTAGTAGAAAACAAATACGATGATGACAACAACTTAATTGAATACACAGAGCTTACATACAATTCAAAAGGCATTTCAAACCCAACATATCATTATATTATGGAATACAACGAAAACAGAGATGTTATAAATGAAATATCTGAAATATACGATGGTGATACGCTATTTTCAAGTGACACTAGAAAATACGACTACGAATACTACGACTAAAAAAAGACCGCCCCTCACAGGACGGTCTTTCTTATTTCTATAAAGCTATCAGCCCATCACAACAGTGATATTGGTCTGCTCGGTCATCTTGCACTCGCATACGAAGTCGCCCTCAACTGCCTCGCCGTTAACGGTTATCGACTTGATACCGCTCTGTACGTGGTCGGGGTTCTGTATGTCGATGGACAGGTGCTTGCCGCGGAAGTTCTTCTCGATCTTAAAGCCGTCCCACTCAGCAGGAATGGACGGGCTTATCACCAGACCCTCAGCGTTTGGCCTCATGCCGCAGATACCCTCAACACAGCCCACCATCACGGTCGAACCTGTGCCTGTCAGCCAGTGAACATGGCTCCTGCCCGCATAAGGCGAACGTGTGCTCTCGGTGAACTGACCGTGTACGTATGGCTCCATCACTCTCTGCTCAGCCTTGTCGTTCATGCTTGCAGGCGCACTTTCAAGGAAGTACTCAAACGCCCTGTTGCCGTGACCCATCAGTGATTCTGCCAGTATTATCCAGCCCTGTGTCTGGCTGAATATACCGCCGTTCTCCTTAGTGTCGGGGTTGAATATGTGCATCAGCGCACCGTCAAAGTAGTGGTCTACATAAGGCGGTTCCATTATCTTTACGCCGTAAGGTGTGTTCAGTATCTCGTGAACGCTCTCCAGAGCCTTTTCAGCCTGCTCCTTGCTTGCAAAGCCCGAAATTACAGACCATGACTGAGGGTTCAGCCACATCGAAGCCTCAGGGTCAGCCTTCGCGCCGACTACCTCGCCGTTGTCGCGTATACCTCTGATAAATCTGTCCTCGTCCCAGCAGTCAGCCAGTGCCTTGCCCAGTTCAGCCTGAGCCTCAGTGATGTACCTGACATACTCAGCGTCCTTGCGCTCTTCTGCATAGCCCTTCATAACGCTCATCGCATAGTACAGCTGGAAAGCAACGAAAGTGGACTCGCCCTTCTTGCCCATTCTCAGGCAGTCGTTCCAGTCAGCGTGCAGACCTGCGGGCATCTTGTGTGCGCCCAGTCTTTCCTGCGAGAAGCGTATAGCATTCTTCAGATGCTCGTAAACGGTAGCCTCTCCGCCGCCCTCTTCTGCATAAACGATGACTTCATCAAGGAATGCCTTGTTGCCTGTTTCACCGATATACTTAACTATTGTCGGGAACAGCCACAGTGCATCGTCCGCTCTGTAAGAGGGATGACCTGTTTCCTTAGCATATACGCTGTTTTCGTCGTTCTCATCGGGGCAGGTCTCGTGACCTGCTCTGTGGTCGAACTTAACGAGTGGCAGACCGCCGCCGTTAGATACCTGCGCAGACAGCATGAAGCGTATCTTTTCAGCCGCCAGTTCGGGGTTGATGTGTATGATACCCTGTATATCCTGAACAGTATCTCTGTAACCGTAGCCGTTTCTCAGACCGCAGTAAATGAACGAAGCCGCTCTCGACCAGATGAATGTGATGAAGCACTGGTAAGCGTTCCATACATCGACCATGTTGTTGAACTCTTCGGAAGGTGTTTCTACCTGGAAGTTGTTCAGCTGACCATGCCAGTAGTCAACAAGTTCCTTGACCTCAGCATCTACCTTGCCCTCAGCCTTGTACTCAGCCATGATGTTCTCGGCAGTGATGGGGTCTTTCTGACCGAGAATGTAGATAAGTTCCTTAGTTTCGCCTGCCGCCAGTGTGAAGTCGGACTGCAAAGCGCCGCATGCATTGGAGTTGTAGTTCAGTACATTGTCGCACTTGCCGCTCTCAACAGCAATGGGGTTGCCGTAATCTCTGTAAGCGCCTATAAAGCTGTCAAGGTTGCCGTTGTAAGCCGAAACATCAGCGCCCACCAGACCGAAAAATCTCTCCTTGTGGTTAGAACCGTTCTCGTCCTTGCCGCTGTTCTCGTTTATGTGCTGAACTATCTTGTTGCCCTCAAAAGAGGTGCGTGTGATGAACAGTGTGTACTGTAAGTTTACCTGATCCTGCTCATAGTTGTTCTCGTTTGTGAACTCGATAAAGCCCCAAGTTGACAGGTTTCTCGCCTTGTCGGAGTCATTGGTGATCTTTATTCTCCACACCTCATAAGTCTTGTTGAGGGGCACATAGTAAGTCAGTGCAGACTTGATGCCCTTGTACTCAGAGTTGATGGTGGTGTAAGCAGTACCGTGATGGCACTCGGTCTTGTACTCATCAAGGCTCTTGCCTACAGGCTGCCATGTTGCAGACCAGTAATCCTTTGCATCGTTATCTCTGATGTAAACATATCTGCCCGGCAGACCGATGTTTGAATTGAAGCGATACCTTGCAATTCTGCCGTTTGCACCGCTCTTTACGAAGCTGTATCCGCCGCCGTTGTTTGAAACGATAGCGCCGTACTCAGGCGAACCGAGATAGTTTGCCCAGGGTGCGGGGGTATCGGGGCGAGTGATGACATATTCCTTGTTTTTCAGGTCAAAATAACCATACTGCATAGTCTTTCTCTCCTTTGATTTTGAATTTCATATTGTGGTCATACCGCTGACACACCACACTTGTACAGTGTTTCGTCAAACAGCGGAAACAGCCGTTATAACACAGCAAATGTCCGCTGTCATACGAAGGTGATAACAGGTGTGCTAAAGAGATGACCATGTTTCATATTATCCGTATCGCGATAAACGCTAGTCTCATTGTAACATATATCCGCATTTTTGACAAGGGGGTGCAGGCGCTTTTTTTCAAAAATTCCGTAAATTTTTCGTGCAAAGTGCAGTGATTTAAATTTATGTGGATAGATTAAATCATTGAAAATAAATGAAAACGCACCCGCCACATTACGATAGCAGACATAAATAATTGTGGTTATCCCGCTGACACACCAAAATAAACAATGTTATATCGGGATTTGAATACAGTTGGCGGTTATCTTTCCCCCGCCTGCTGCGGGGGAAAGATAACATCAACTCAGTTTTTCCTAATTAATAAAGGTATTTTGCAGTGGTGTGCTAAAGGGATATTCATATAAATAATTGTGGTTATCCCGCTGACACACCGCAAAAACAGCGGCTATACAGAACTTAGGGTTTTTGGCGTATATCTTTCCCCCGCCGCAGGCTGGGGAAAGATATGGGGCGCTCAATTATCCTTTTGTTCACCGCATTTTTAGCTGGTGTGCTAAAGGGATAGTCATATAAATAATTTATCGGACAAACATTGTAAAACAGGCACAAGACGCTCCGCTGTCTTTTTTCTTGATCTGTCTCACATCTGTTGTGATCCTGCAAAAACAGTGCCCTGCTGCAGCAAAAACAGTGCCCTGCTGCGGCTGACACTTGAAAAAATGCGTAATACATGTTATAATATCAATGTATGACTATCCCTTTGATACACCGTCTGAAAATGCAGTAAACAAAAGAATGACCGAGCGCACCATATCTTCCCGCGACTGCTGTGAGGGAAGATATGCGCCAACCACCTCAGATTCTGTAAAACCGCTGTTTTTGTGCTGTATCAGTGGGGTGGCTGCGCATCAATATGTTCGATGAAAGGAGCGTACCTGATATGCCTATCGACCGCAAGCATCGCAGAGAGATGATCTTCGGGGCAGCAGCCGTGCTGTTTTCGGGGGCGTTCAAACTCATTCTTGACAGAACTGATTTCAGCTATCACTGTCTGCTGGCACTGCCGCTGCTGACGGTATATCTGATATGGCTCTTTGCCTCGCGGCGGCGTTTCCCGCAGAAGGGCATGCGCCGCCTGCTGACGTTCTCGGCGCTGCTGATGATGCTGTGGTGCATCGTCAAGACAATACGCTATGAATTCGTATCTGTCGATTCAGACCTCAGCAGGCTGATATGGTACTGGTATTATTTCCCAGTGGTGATGCTGCCCACACTTCTTCTGATGTCATCATTCTACATCGGCAGGACTGACAGCTATGAACTGCCGCCCGCATCGACAGCGGCTTTCATACCTGCGGCGGCGGTGACGGCGGGGATAGTCACCAATGACAGGCATCAGCTCGCATTCAAATTCAGGCACGGTGTCCCCAATGCACTTGACAGCTACTCATACGGACCGCTGTACTACTGCGCGATGGGCATACTTTTCCTATGCGTGGCAGGCATACTGTTCAAGACACTGCGCAGCTGCACCAGCCGTCAGTTCAGGAGGAGTTTTCTGCTTCCCGCCGGCGTATCTGCACTGGGAGGACTGTACATAATCTCATACACCAACTCGGGCGAACCTCTGCTTTTCCAGCGCATGTACGAGTTTCCCGACCTGACATGCCTTTTCTTCGTGTGCTTCTGGGAAAGTCTGGTAATGACGCACATGCTCCCCTCAAATGACGGTCACGGTGAGTTTTTCAGGGCATCTTCAATAAGCGCGGGGCTGACGGACACCGATATGAATGTGGAGCTGCACAGTGAGAACAGTACCCCTCCCGATAAGGAACAGCTTGCGGAAGCAGCTGAAAGAGAAGTCATAAAAGACGGCATACTGCTGAAAGTACAGCAGGTGACGGGCGGGTATTTTTACTGGACGGAAGATATACGGGAGCTTCAGCAGCTAAATTCGCGGCTGGAAGAGACACGAAGCTATCTCGAAGAAGAAAACGCCATGCTCGATGAAGCACAGCATCTCGAAGAAGGCAGACGGCGCACGGCTGAACAGAACAAGCTGTATGACAGCATCTCCAGACGGCTGAAACCCGAATTTGACAGGCTTTCGGAAATGCTCGGACAGCTCCCCGAAGATGAAGAAGGTTTCCGCACAGGCATGAAGCGGGCGGCGATCGACGGCGTGTTCATAAAGCGCTGTTCAAATCTGCTTCTGCTGGCGGGCGGTGACAGCTGTATAGACAGCGGCGAACTGGCGCTCTCGGTGGGCGAATCGCTGGGATATATGGAATTATCGGGCATCTACGGCAACGCTGAGATACCGCGCGGCACTAAACTGCCCTCCGACACGGTACTTTTAATGTATGAGCTTTTTCAGGCGGCAGTCGAAAATGCCCTGCCTGAGCTGAACGCTGTAATGGTCACGCTGAATTTAGATGACAGCATTGTTTACAGGATAGAGCTTGACAATGAGAAGCTCCCCGTGCTTGCCGACTTTGAGGAAAGAGCGGCACTGGCAGGCGGAAGGATAGATACCGAAGCCGCTGACGGGAGCTGCTTCATCACATTTTCTGTGAAGGGGGGCGATGCGATATGACGCTGGGAAATCTGTCGGCATCATCGCTCTCATCGCTGGGTATAGGGGCTTTCCTGCTGAATGTGATGTTTTTGGCACTGATAATAAGGCAGCATATCGCGGGGCAGAGCAGGCGGATATACTTTATCTGCGTGCCTGCGCTGGTCATATGCATGGGGCTGATGCTGAGCATCAATGAGGTATGCCGCGTCGTCATCGGCGAACGCATGCCATCGGTCTTTGAAAAATATGCTGAGGGGCTTAACGCCGTGCTGTGCCTTGCGGTCATCTGCATTATGACCGTGCTGTGGGCAGTGTTGTGGCTCAGTCAGGCAAGTGATATTACCAACAAGCTCACACCGCAGTCGCTGGAGGACGGGCTGAACAGTCTGCCCGACGGGATAGCTTTCACCACACCGCAGGGCGTGCCGCTGTTCGTAAACAGCACCATGCATCACATCAGCACGGAAGCGATGGGCATACCGCTGTTTGACAGCCATCTGCTGGAACTCAGCCTGCAAAAAAACAAGCTCAGAGAAGGATGCTTTGCTGAGGTACGCGGCAAAAGGTACTATCTGCACCTCAATGACGGCAGCGTGCGCGAGATACGCAAGCGCCTGCTGAACGTGAGCGGAGTAAAGGTGTGGGAGCTTATCGCCTATGATGTCACAGAGCGGTATCGGAAAAGCCTTGAACTGGAAGAGCGCAACAAACATCTCAAAGAGGTGAACCTCAGGCTGAGGGACTACAACAACGAGATGAACGCGCTGATACGCGAAGAGGAAGTCCTTGCGGCAAAGATACGCATACATGATGATGTGGGCAGGGCTTTGCTGGCGCTGAAAAGCTACCTGATACGCGGCGGTGACAGGGCAGAGCTGATGAAGCTCTGGCAGTTCACAGCGGGCATACTAAAGGGCGAGAACGACCCCGATGAGAGCGCAGACCCCATCGGGGCGCTGAAAGAAGCCGCAGAAGCAGTGGGTGTCAGGCTGAGGCTGAACGGTGAGATACCCGATGACATGCGCAAGGTGCTGGTCATAGCGATACATGAGTGTCTGACAAATACTGTCAAACATGCAGACGGCAGTGAACTGACCGTTGACCTGACCGATGAGAACGGCGTGATGACCGCAGTGTTCACCAATGACGGCAAACCGCCTGAGGGCGATATAAGCGAAAAAGGCGGTCTGAAAAGCCTGCGCACAGCGGTCGAGCAGGTGCGGGGCGAGATGGAACTGGCGGCAGTTCCGCAGTTCAGGCTGACGATAAAGGTGGACAGGAAGGAGTAAAATAATGGAAAAATATAGGGTGATGATAGTGGACGACCAGTCCATTTCAAGGCACTTGTTTGAGATGTACGTTAACAATTCGCCTAAATACGAACTGGCTTTCTCGCTTAGTTCGGCGCAGGCGGCTGACGTTTATATACTGCGGCATCAGGTAGACCTGATACTGATGGATATTCTTATGAATGACGGTTCAAACGGGCTTGAGGCAGCTGAAAAGATAAAATCCCTCAGACCCGAGATAAAGATCATCGCCGTGACCTCGATGCCCGAATATTCGTGGCTGGAAAAGGCGAAGTCCATCGGCATAGAGAGTTTCTGGTACAAGGAAGCAGACGAACAGACCATACTGGAAGTCATGGACAGGACGATGGCGGGCGACCACGTTTACCCGCGAAGCAGTCCGACCGTAAAGCTGGGACTGGCTGACAGTTCGGAATTCACAGAGCGTGAGCTGGAGATACTGCGCATAGTCACCACAGGTGCGACTAACCAGCAGGTGGCTGAACAGCTGGGCATATCCGAAAACACGGTGAAATCCCATGTACGCTCCATGCTTGACAAGACGGGTTTCCGAAGCCGGACCGAGCTTGCCATAAAAGCCCGCGTCATCGGCATAACCATCAGCGATTCGTGATGCGGTCAGGCTGACGGGCTGACAAGTGATACGAAAAAGTGCGCCTGCGGCAATTTCCGCAGACGCACTTTTATTTTACAACTCCCAATTTTGATGTGTATTGCTGATGATACAAAATGGCTGTTCTTTCGTATTGTTCCCCGCCTTAGGCGGGGGAACAATACACAACCAAATTGAGACTATTACAAAAAAGGTGAGAGCAAGCCCCCACCCGTTCTTATATCCGATACAAAGATCAAAGCATGGAAGCTCTCAGCTCTTCGCTGCTCTTAGGCGAGAGGTATGCAGGTGCGATGTCGAATACGGTCTTGCAGCCTGCTGCGCCCTCTTTCTGAAGTCTTACAGCTGCCCTTGCGTATGCTACCAGTATGCTGGAAGTGAACTCGGGGTTTGAACCCAGCTTCAGGCTGTACTCGATGATGTGGCGGGTCTCGCCGTTAACACCTGTCTTGCCGCTTCTGAATACGAAGCCGCCGTGAGGGATACCGCTGTGCTTCTCGTTCAGCTCTTCCTGCGAGATGAAGTTTACAGTGGTGTCATAGTCGGAGAAGTAGTTTGGCATGTTCTTGATAGTTTCCTCTATCTTAGCCTTGTCAGCGCCCTCTTCCGCAACAACAAAGCACTCTCTTGTATGCTTCTGTCTGGTGGTCAGGTCGGGGTCTTCGCCGTTTCTTACAGCGTCCATAGCCGCCTGAACGGGAACAGTGTACTGCTTGCCGTCAGCAACGCCCTCAACTCTTCTGATAGCGTCTGAATGACCCTGAGATACGCCCTTGCCCCAGAATGTGTAATCCTTGCCATCGGGCAGTATGCAGCTGCCGTACAGTCTCTGTACAGAGAACATGCCCGGATCCCAGCCCACAGAGATAACGCTGACATTTCCGCCCTCTTTGGCAGCAGCATCAACATTTGCGAAATGCTCGGGGATCCTTGCGTGAGTATCGAAGCTGTCGATAACGTTGAACAGCTTTGCAAACTGAGGTGTCTGCACAGGCAGGTCGGTAGCGCTGCCGCCGCAGAGTATCAGAACGTCGATCTTATCCTTGAAATCAGCCACATCATTTACAGAGTAAACGCCCACACCTTCGGTGAGTATCTTCAGCGAAGAAGGATCTCTTCTGGTGAATACCGCAGCAAGCTCGGTATCGGGGTTCTGTCTGATAGCAAGCTCAACGCCTCTGCCGAGATTGCCGTAGCCAACAATACCTATACGAATGTTTGACATATTGATCATTTCCTTTCTAATAAAAAAGAACTTTACTCTGTTATTTTACCACAAAATCCTTTTTCCGTCAATAGGACCGACCCCCTCACACCTGCTGTACCCTGTATTTTTTACCCGAATTTTCAGACATCTGCACCGTTTTAACCCAAAGGCGTTTTACAGCGATAAAGCGATATTTTAAAGCATATCGCTTTAGTATGTTATAATGCCATCTGCACAAAAATCAGCATTTATTTTTATGCAAAAGGCAGAAATTGTAATTTCTGCACACCGTTCTGCCGTAATTAGCCGAAAATATGCTATAATTTGAGTGTGGTGATGTTATGGACACGGTAGAAAGCATTTTTACGCGGCACAGCTATCGAAAACATGCTTTTGGCGATACATGCACCGTGCTATGCCTCCTGCCGGTATGAGGGTCACATAACAGATGATGACCGCATCTGTGACAAACCGGGTATACCTAACGAACTTGATGCGGTATGCCTGCTGCCTGTCGGTGCAGCGGCAGAACTTCCGAAAGCACCGCAAAAGGCTGACTTTAATGAAAGGGCGTGGTTCAATGGATACGGAAAACAGAGTAAGGATAATGTCACGCGATGATGCCGAACTGCTGATATACGAGGAGCGTTTCCCCGAAAACGCGGCAGTCATCAGCTTTTCAGACCCTGAGGAGAGCCGTCTGACAGGGCTTTTCCCTGTCAATTACGACGGTGCATGCGGGCACGTCTTTAGGGTGGATATTGAGGACATCGACAAGGAGACCCTTGATGAGCGCGGCTGCTTTGATGATTTCTTTCCCGAAGCGGAAGAGGCGGCGAAGTTCATACGCGAAAATATGAAAGCGGGCAGGGACATCATCTGCCAGTGCGAATACGGTGTCAGCAGGAGCGCAGGCTGTGCGGCGGCAGTGCGTGAATTCTTCTTCGGGGACGGCATACGTGTATTTGCCGACTACCGCTACATGCCGAACCAGCTCGTGTTCAACAAGATATACGATGCCCTGACAAAGACTGAAAACGTGTAAATATCGGATGTGGTTATCCCTCTGACACACCACAAAAACAGCGGCTATACAGAGCTTAATGTTCTTGGCATATGGTGCTCAATTATCCTTTTGTTTACCGCATTTTTAGTTGGTGTGCTAAAGGGACAGTCATAATATCGGATATATAAAAGCCCCATTCTGCGCAGCACGCGCAAAACGGGGCTTTTTTCATAAGCGTCTTTTGTTATCGTCATTTCTCCCTGCTGCAAAGTGCAAATGCCCTTCCAAGCTGCATGGCGATAAACTCTCCGCGCTCGTAGATATTGTCGGTCAGCTCGCACATCAGCAGACCGTAGATCAGTTTACGGCAGAATATCGGGAATGCCACAAATCCCCTGCACCTCGATGACAACTCGTCCCTTTCCAGTACATCGCTGACCCGACAGTGCTGACGTTCTTCCGAAAGCAGGTAAAGTTCGCCCGAGCGCATGACGCATTTGAGCCTGATGATCTCTGGGAACACCGTACTGCTGCCGCCGCTGTAATCGACAGCTTCATCAAATACATAAAGTGCCGAATTATCCAGCCCCAGCTGTCCGAAATTGCGGTAGATGTTCTCTTCACGGCAGTTGCCGCTCGCACTGCCTATCATAAACGACTCCATTTTCAACATTTCGGAAGCGTAATTGTTCTCTCTGCTTATCATGTGCATCGACTGTGCCATGATAGCCCTGTCCTTCATGCGTGAGAACAGCCTGTTTACCAGCACCGTTGCCGCCAGCGAACGCTGTACATGGTTGATGCCGACCTGTATGCGCTCGATGCTTTTGGTGAGTTTCAGCGCGTCTGTGTACTCCATAGCGCCCTTCTCAAAGAACTTGTCCACCATCTTAGCCAGTTCGTCAAAGGTCTCTATGCTCATATACCTGCGTTTCATGGCAATAAGTATGCTGTAAAATATCTCATAGAACAGCCTTCTCAGGTTGACCTGCTCGCGGTCTATGAAAGAACTTTTGTATCTGTAAAAGCAGTCATCGAACATGCGGTAGATGAATGCGGGATCTGCATTCACAAGCTCCATACGGTTGTAGTCATACATCTCATACGGAAAAGACTCCCGCCCGTAAAGCCTTGTAGGCACAGTGGCAGACTTAGCAGAATCGCCGTTCATCATGGCAAGCAGCAGTTCCAGCGCCTTCTGCCCCAGCGACATCTCATCAGAACCTATCGAAGTCATCGGCGGTATCAGCTCGCCCGACATGCGCGTGTTGTCAAATCCGAACACCATTATATCCCTGCCCGCTTTCAGCCCGCGCCGCGCCATAGCTTCATAAAGACCCTGCCCCGCAGCATCGTTGACACAGAACACCGCCTGCACATCGGGGTTATCATCGAGAAGCCTGCCCGCTTCATTTACACATTTAGCTGTCATATCCGTATTGACAAAGTTCTTTTCTTTCAGCGTAATGCCGTACTCGGCAAGGCATTTCTCGAACATTTCCCTGCGCACTCTTGCGTCCTTATTGTCATCTCTGCCGCCCAGCATGCAAAATTTTGTAAGACCGTCAGCGTTGACCAGATACTCGACCGCCTCGCGTATGCCTGTCTCATTGTCATAATTGACAGTCACCACATCTTCCAGATCTGATGCGACCAGCACCTTAGGTACTTCGCGGTGCTTATCCATAACGCTGGAATAGATCTGCTCGTTATTGACATCACGCTCATTCACACTGCCCAGATGTATTATAAAACCGTCAACATCGCACAGCGAACTGAGCCTGAACACAGAATTGTACACAGCCTTGTAATCGTGTATGCTGTCAGAACCCTTGCCGTCATCATATTTCCCGGGCAAAACTATCAGCTTGATGCCGCGCCCCGCAGGTATCGCATTGGCAACAGATTTTACCAGTTCCTTTGAAAAATCACTGCCGATGTCCTCCAGCAGCATACAGATCATTCTTTCATTTTTCCTTCTTCCCGGCATGCGCTACACCCCTTCGATCTCAGGGGATGGTCTTGAGAACAGATAGCCCTGAGAATAATCTATATCAAAATCCATCAGGAGGTCCTGTATCGCCTCATTCTCAACGAACTCGGCGATGATCTGCACTTTGCGGTTGGACAGTCTTTTCCAGCCCGCCATCAGCGCGATCAGATTTGCGCTCTGCTCATCATCAACGCATCTGCGCACTATCGAACCGTCGATCTTCAGATAATCAGAATGTATGCTTGCTATGTGCTGAAGATTTGAGAAGCCGCTCCCGAAATCGTCTATGGAGATCTGTCCGCCAAGTTCATGTATCTTGTCCACGAAAGCCACCATCAGGTCATAGTCATCTATGTCCTCGTTCTCAAGTATCTCAAAAACGAAGTTTTCAGGGTGGCTCACCGTCGAAAGTGACTCATAGATAAAGTCCACCACATCGCGGTTCTTGATGTCGCGTATGCCCAGATTAAGGCTTACGCTCATGCCCTCGACACGGCTGAAACGCTCAAACACTTTTTTTATCATTATCTTTGACATCGAGTCATACAGCAGCCCGTAAGACCGCGCAACATCGAGGAAGCTGCCGGGATAATACACCCTGCCGTTCTCATCCACAAGGCGCATGAGGGATTCGTAGTGATGTATAGTGTCCGTGCGGTTGTCATGTATGCCCTGATAGTATGGTATGACCTTATCGTGGGCGATGGCATAGTTTATCACATTTACCATATGGTAGCGCTCGCGTATGCTTTCTTCGTCAAGCTGACCCGATTTTGCATCGCGCACCGAGAACTGTATGTTTTTGCTTGCCATCTCCATTCTTGCAGAGTTGTATGCCTGCTCCAGATCATCCATCGTGCAGTCATCAATAACGCAGAAGATAGGCACTATGGCTATGTAATCCTCCGAAGTCTCGAACAGCTCCCGCTGGAGAAGTTCCATATCGCTGACAAACTCAGAAAGCGCGAACATGTACGACGGCGCACCTATCGCCAGATGCCAGCCGTTAAGCACATATATCGAGTAACCTTTCTGCTTTGCAAAGCTGACACACTTTGACAGGTAATTCTTGTAAGTCAGGTCGATAAGCGTGTGCGGGAAAACTATCTTCATCGCCGAAGTATCGAACACGTTTATCATGCATATCCTGTCACAGCCTTTCATCTTTATATCCATGTTCATCGCCGCAGCATTCGGTATCTCTTCCCCTTCCGAGTAGAGCAGTTTCAGCTCACAGTCGCGCACAAAAGCCTTCAGACTGTCTGCGGCGGCGGCATGTTCTTTCTGTATCAGCTTTTTCTCCACATCGTACAGATAGCCCAGCAGTTCATGGTTGTCAGCCACCAGCGTGTCTGTATGGGAGAACGCATAAGGGTTATACATCTGCGTGGAAGGCTCTTCACCTATGACCGACACCACGAAAGAACAGTTTGCAAAAGTATTGCGCCCGTTCACATTCGCGATCTCGCCTTCGGTTATACAGCCGCACATGTTTGAATTCTCGTAGGCAGAAAGCTCCCACTTTACGCAGTTTGAATAGATCATAGACCTTGCTATGCAGGAGTAGCCGAAGATAGTCTCTGCCTTTTCAAAATTCTCTATGCGCCTGAAAAGCGAACGGTTGTCCGATATTACTTTTCTGTCATATATAAAAGCACGCCTGAGCTTTTTGCCCACCCTGACATTGTGGTTCGCGCAGATAAGCTCGCGCTTTTCCTCCGTGTTCAGGTATGGGTGAGCATCATAAGCCAGCTTGTTTATCGCGATATTCCTGTCAAACATATCACTTATCGAACGGTCGTCCGAAAAACGCACAAATATCGGTATATCGCTGGCATCTGAATAAACATACGGGAACAGGTTGGTAAGTTCGGGTCTGCTTTTAAGTTCATCACCGACACCTATGCGGTATTCCTCAGCCGCATCTCTGCCGTCTATGGAGAGTATGCATGTGCCGAAAGTATCGGTTATCTCGACTTCATCGCCTATCGCCTGCACGCCCGTCGCATAAGAGCTGTATGATTCAACAGCATCGCCGCTTATCGCCGCAACGAGTATACCTTTGTTCGTCCAGCCGTTCTCATTTAAAACAAAGCCCGAATCGAGAAAATGCTTCAGGCTTATATCCGCTGTATTAGCAAGCCCGCCTATCATCTGCACACCGGGAAAGTAAGAATTGCACTTCTCGACAAAGTTGTATACGCCCAGATACTTGCCTGTCAGGAAAGTAAGCATCAGCTTTGTGTTCCTTTCTATGACAGCATCTTTCACGTTTTGGCACAGCTCATCAGGGTGAATGGGCATGCCGTCCTCTTCAAAAGTCGGCAGCAGAGCAGTTCTTATCCTGCCGCTGTTCATCTGTGTCACCGAGATCACGCACTGGTTCTGCACAAGTTTGCCCCAGCTGATTATAGCCGATGTGCTTGTACCGAAGATATGCGCCTGCGGGACCAGCTTTGATATGAATTTAGCCAGATCGACAGCTTCTTCCTCAAGATGTATAGCTGTATGTATCCTTATAAGAATATCACCTTTGGCGGGATCGAGCATCAGCTGTCCGAAAGCCTCTGCTATCCTTGCTTTGGAGACATATTGAAAATTCCATGTAAACAAATCCATCAACCCCTTTATGTTTACGACATATACACATATTATAATAACAGATATTTCTCGATTTGTCATTAACCGAAATGGTAAAAACAAAAATTTCGTGATTGTGAACAAATTTAAACATTAACAAATAGATACTATTAACATATGCAAAATTTATATAAACAGCATGAGAGCTGTCAAGATGCCGCAAAAAACCATCTTTCAGAGCGAACTGTTTAATTTTATCACATTTATTTAAAAGTTACCAGCTTTTTTGGTCGAATTAGATAGAATTCTGCTTGACAAGAGGTTGAAAATAGTTTATAATGAAAACGTTATCAAATATAACAAAAAAACATATTATGGTTATCCCTTTAACACACCACTGCAAAATACCTTTATCAATGAGGAAAAAACTGAGTTGATGTTATCTTTCCCCCGCCGCAGGCGGGGGAAAGATAACCCAGTCTGTCTCAAAACCCCATATCCTCCTCGGATATGGGGTTAAATCATGCTGTGAACAGCCAATATCTGTCAAAAACAGCAAAAAAACAAGTAAAT
>NZ_CACWPP010000015.1 GCF_902762735.1 uncultured Ruminococcus sp. | reverse complement strand
ACGCTCCTTTGGTATGGTTTCTTTAGCACTTTAATTATACCATGTCACTATGACTTTTTTTCTATTTTCTGGTGTCCGATTTCATTTTACCATGCGTCTTCGGTCAAAAACATTATTTTTCTTGCACAATTCCCTTTACTTTTGTAAAAATGTGTGCTATAATATAATTTAGGATTGTTTCAGAGTCAGAGACGTTCTTCGGAGGATAGTGGATATGACAAAAAACGAAGCCATGGAAGTACTCTCCTTTCACTCATGCCGAAATACAAATGTTGAAGACCCGCGCTGGGAATTCGGGTTTGTAGGTCGTTTAAGACCGTCGGGCGGCGATCTGAATGAAGATAACTTTATCCAGATAATGGAGAGTATACGAATTTTAAAGGAAGATCTTTCAGCAGAAAAGATAGATAAAAATCTGGTCTATGATATTACAAGCATAATACGTCTGACCAGGTTGTGGTGTCTGCCGCCCAATGGCGGTGTCAATAAAAATATGTCAGCGCATGAGCAGGAACGGCTTTTGCAGTGGGTAAGCATTATAGAAAAAACTTTGTTTTATCTGCTTGACGGCGCTGATGACAGCATAGCTTTTCAGGACTATGACTGCTATCTGCAAGACAGCACCGAGCAGCTTTTAAAGGCTGAACTGCTGAGAATGATATGAGAAGCCGTGTAAGAACAAAAACGGTATTTGCCGTATAGAAGGAGTGTTAAAATGAAATGTCCTAATTGCGGAAAAACGGTCGGCGACCACGATGCGATCTGCCCGTCCTGCGGTTCTGAGCTGTTTATAGATACAAAGCTCGCCGCCAAGATCTTTGAGAAGCGGGAAGAACCGACTGCCGATAGCTCCGATAAAAAGAAAAAAGATAAAGCCGTAAACAAAGTGAAGCGCGGGCTGAAGTTCGATCTGCACAGTATCAAGCTCATAGCCATCGTTTTGCTTTCCCTGCTGGTCATTATACTTGTGGCCGTGCTTATATTCAAGTCTATAAGTACGAAGGGCGAAAAGTATGCCAAAAAAGCGGCTGAATTCATCGGCTCTGATTTTGACACGGCTTCTAAGGCGCTTGATTTCAAGATCAAGCAGGAATCGGGGTACAAGGGTCTTACCGCAGTTATTGATTATAATTATGTGGCAGAGTCTGATGATGATGTGCGTATCGACGGCGTAACTTATCCTGAGTGGGCAGTCATTTTTGTGACTGATGATAACGATAAGATCAAAGAGGTGCGCTACTGCGATTTCAAGAGCATCAAGAGCGATATTAAGGGCGTTAAAAAAGACCATGTGGTGAACATCGAGAAATTCACCACAGGCACAGATAAATCTGCTATCGACAAAGAAATTGATATGGAGCGGTACAGCGTTTCCTATACAAAAGACGGTACAGCGTACATCTATCGCTATTGGTACGAAAATGACAGCGGAGATGAGCAGCCTGTCGTGCTGACGATCTACTATGATAACAACGGCAAGTTCAAGGCGTTCACACCTCAGCTGCTGAATCATAGATTTATGTGACGAAAAATGCGTTCCTGCACATTTGCGGGAACGTTTTTTTATATGGTTAAATATGTTATCATAATTTTTCGACATCATATGACATAAAATAATTAGAAATGTTGTTTAAAAACCCTTGACAAAACGGCGCGGATTTGTTATAATATGATTGACGAAGTACGAAAAGTGTTTCGTATGCCCGCCGTTAGCACGGCAGACAAAAACATCATAAAGGCGCCATCAGGTGTCTTTTGAACTGGCTGGCTCATCTGATGTTTTCAGGCTTTTTGCGATGAGCAGGGAAGTGATTTGTTCGGATAGCTTCCGAAAGAATCATATACTGCCCTCTGGGTTGGGGGCAGACCAGAGAGCTTTCGGTGCATGAGCCGCAAGCTCTGACCATGTTAATAACGCACAGCCTGTTTGCTTCGGTAAACAGGCTGCTTTTATGTGAAAGGAAATGACAATAAATGAACAGCAAGAGGATAATTGCTCTGCTGGCGGCTGTGATAACGGCTTTTTCGGCGGCGGGCTGTGCTGACGGTGCAGGCGGAAATAAGGAAAGCGGCAAAACTGCGAATTCACAGTCAGCTCAGGCAGACGAAGAGGATAAAGATGCTCCCGAAGTACCTGCTGACTCGGCTTTTGATGAGGCACTGCCGCAGGTAACATTCAGCCTGGAGAGCGGTTTTTATGACAGTGAGCAGTCGCTTGTACTGTCTGCGGGCGACGGCATGACCATCAGATATACTACCGACGGAAGTATCCCCACTGCGGCTTCACAGGAGTATACAGAAGCTATCAGTCTCACCGACCGCAAGGACGATTTCGCCGTCCTTGCCGAACATCGCGACATCACCGCCAACGGAGATTATGATCCGCCCATGAACGTGCTTAAAGGCAACGTTATCCGCGCCGCCGCCTTTGATGACAAGGGCAGTCACGGTCAGGTCATCTCGCACACTTTCTTTGTGGGCATAGACAGGCAGAAAAAATACGGCGATGTGCCTGTCATCTCAATAATGATAGATCAGTCAGACCTCTTCGATTACGACAAAGGCATATATACACTGGGCAGATGCCACGATGAATGGCTTGCAGAAGATAAAAGCAACGCCTCTCTTGACGGCTGGAAGCATGAAGCAAATTACACCCAGCGCGGCAAAGAGTGGGAACGCCCTGTCTATGTGGAATATCTCCTCCCTGACGGCACTTCTGCTTTTGCACAGGATATGGGCGTGCGCACGATGGGTGCGGCTTCCCGCAACGAGTACCAGAAAAGCCTGCGCCTTACCGCACGCAAGGAGTACGGCGAGAAAAATGTCAGCTGTGAGATAATTCCCGATAACGTCCGTTCTGACGGTAACGGGAATGTGGAAAAGTACAAGTCTTTCGTGCTGAGGAATGGCGGCAACGACTGTAACTTCGCCAAGATACGCGACCCGCTGTTACAGTCGATGATAGCTGACAAGACTTCCTTAGAAACACAGCAGTTCACCCCTGTTGTGGCTTTTATCGACGGCGAATACTGGGGCATGTACACGCTCGTAGAAGATTACAGCGACAATTATCTGGCAAACAACTATGACATCGACAACAAGAACGTGGTCATGCTGAAATGCGGCGAGATAGAAGAGGGCGAGGAAGAGGACATAAAGCTGTACAGCGATATGTACGGATTCATCACCGCCAATGATATGTCAGATGCCGATAATTACGCCAAAGCCTGCGACATGATAGATATGCAGAGCCTTGCTGATTACATGGCGTTCAACATCTATATTGCCAACGAGGACAGCATAGTGCAGGGCAACAACTGGCGCATGTGGCGCGTCCGTGACGGCGGCGGTGCGGCTGATGCCGCAGACGGCAGGTGGCGCATGATGGTCTATGATACAGATTATTCCTGCGGCATATACGCAGGCGGTCAGAACTATGACAGCAATTTCATCAAAAAAGCCATCTCCGACACAGAGACTTTCAAAGACCTCGAACAGCCGCCCATCGAGATATTCCGCAGTCTGCTGAACAATGATGATTTTAAGCAGAAGTTCATACTGTCCCTTTGCGATATGCGCAATATCAGCTTTGAAAAGGGCAAGGTCGATGATGCCTTTGATGAAATGTCAGCGCTGTACAAGCCGCTGGTCAAGGATACTTTCACGCGCTTTGGTCCGAAATACGCAAAGGACGGTCTTGACTACAACACCATGCTTCTCAAAGAATTTTTGGATGGCAGATACGATGTATTCATGTATCATATCACCGACAGCTTTAAGCCTGGCAATAAGGTGAACGTTACTGTCAAGACCTCTGACAGTGCAAAAGGCGGTGCGATACTGAATACCACTGCCCTTGACCTCAGCGAAGATTTTTCGGGCGAGTATTACACAGCTTACCCCATCACCCTGACGGCTGACCCGAAAGCAGGCAAATTCGTCAGATGGGAAGCCGACGGTGCTGAACTCTCCGACCCGAATTCCGATACCACGACATTAACGCTTTCTGCCGACTGCACTGTAACGGCAGTTTATGAATGACAATAAATATGTAAAGGCAGGGAGTTTCCCCTGCCTTTTTCGTCAAAACATTATTCAGATAGTGCCTGTGACAGTCATAACAGCTGTTCCGGGAACTATGGTGTATTCACCTGTTGCGGGGTCCTGCGAAACAGTCGCCGCAGGAACGGTCATTATTCCCGCGCCTGTGGTCAGCATACCTGATGCTTCGTCATAGCTGAAGCCTGTCGTTTTAGTCTGACCGTTCATTGTCACAGTGATGTCTCTCAATGCAGGTGTGAATGTGTCGGTTATCACAGCATTGTCAGCCGCGCCGACTTCGGTATTGCCGTAGTTGTAGACGGTAAAGGTGTAAGTCACGGGACTGTTCTCGCTGACAGTTGTGGGTGACAAAGTCTTTACTATGCTGATGACGGGCTGCTGTACCGCAGTCACAGTGGCAGAAACGGTCATATCATCCGTCAGTGCCGCGCCTGAGATAACTGCGGTGTTTGTCACAGAACCGTCAGCCGCAGGCGATGCAAAGCTGTTCGCCCTTGCCTGGTATACTATCACTGCATCGCCCCCTGCGGGAACGTCAATGCCGCTGATCGTAAGCGGCTGTTCTGAGGTCACAGTGGGCGCAGGCTGTTCTTCACCGTTGATGAGATATTTTACAGATTCCGCTGTTATATCCAGCGGGTAGACTGTCTGCCCAACGGCAGTCTCATAAGCACCCAGATCGTCCGTGACAGTCAGCCCCGTGAAAGCTGATGTGCTGCTGTTCCTGATGCTGATGATATAGGTCACTTCGCCGTTTGGTTCATAAGTCGGCAGAAGCGCGGTCTTGTCTGCGGTCAGCGCACTGATGATCTCACCTGTGGTGATGTTTGAGTTTACAGTGTTGCCGTTGTAGCTGAATGCTGCCTGATTGAAAAATGCTGCCATATTTATCCCTCCGTTATTTTTCTGACATCTTAGTGAGGACTTCCGCCCTCACTTACATAATATGCATGCAGATCTTTTTCTGACACAAAAAAATGCCCGCATATGCGGGCGTGAAAGGAGAATTATGAAAACACTTATACTGAACGGTTCGCCGCGAAAACACGGTGACACTGCATCTCTGCTGGAAATATTCCGCTGCGGCATGGGCGGCGAGATCTTTCAGACAGATGCCTATTATGCGGAAATTTCACCCTGCACCGACTGCCGCTTCTGCCGCACTCACCCTGCCTGTGCCGTCAAAGACGGCATGCAGGAGATATATGACCTCCTGCCCGAATGTGACAACATAGTTATCGCTTCACCGATCTACTTTGCCGAGATCACAGGCAAACTGCTGGATCTTTTCAGCCGCTTGCAGTATTATTACAATTCCCGCTTTTATCGCGGTGAAAGAATAGTGTTCAAGCCTAAAAAGGGTGCTGTCATATTGGTCGGCGGCGGCAGCTGGAGTGCTGACCGCGCAGCTGAGACTGCTGCCTGCCTGCTTAAAGAGATGGGGGCATCAGAAATTCACCCGCCTGTCATCAGCCATAATACAGACCGCCTGCCCGCTGTAAAAGATACAGCAGCGACAGACGGTGTCAGAAGCATTATCAGGTTTTTTGAGCAGGTCTGATCTAATTGATTATCCAGATCATATTGCCGTTTTGCGGCTCGTAAGCGGCAGTGGTCAGCTTGCCGCCCTTGCCTGTCAGCACTTTGGCATAGCCGCTTTCTTCGGTGGTTATGACAAATCTGCGGTTGCCCAGCGCTTCAGCACGGAACTGCGCAGCTTTGCCGTCGATCTTCAGATAATCATAGCCGCTGCACTTTTTGTTTACATATCCGCCGTCAGCGACTTTCAGCCCGAAAGTGCCTTTCTCGCTGAGGCAAACCATCATTTTCTGTTCTCTGTCCTTGTCGGCTTCATCAGGCACAAGACCTTTTTTGGTAACTGTCAGCAGCAGACCGCTGGCTTCATTCTTGAAACAGTACATCTTGCCGTCACAAAGAAAGTTGCCGCTGTCCTCACTGCAATCTTTGTAGAATTTCAGCAGTACAGCCATAACATGCTGTTCGGTCACAGGCAGAGTGTTCTTCGCTGTGTCATCAAATGCTCTGGGGTCAAGGTGCAGTATGGTCTCAACATATTTGCCCGCGTATTTTACCAGCCTGTTGAAGGCTTCTGCGGGGTCAGCCTTTTCGTACAGCTTAGAAAGCCTTTTGTCAAAGCTGTCAGCACTGAAATTCTGATAGCTGTTGTTTATCTGCTTCTCAAAAGCATTGTGGACGTTGCTCGCCTTGATGCCGCTTGCCATGTTAGCCACATGAGGCGTGCAGCCCATGTCAGATACAAAGTGGAGCGCCCTGCCCAGCGCGGTCATGGCTTCGCTTGTTTTGCCGCTTCTGTAAAGCGATACTGCCGCCGTGTAGTTTGCGCGGAAAAGCGTCCTTGCACTGGGAGCAAATTCGCCCAGCCTGTTGCGGTAAAAGCCGTCGGTCTCCTCCAGTTCTTTGCCCTTAGCATTCATGCATGAATAGTAGTGCATGCCCGAACCTTTGTCTATATCGCCCATCTTATCGGGCTGTAAAGCGCCTTCGGTTATCTGCTCATGCCAGTCCCTGTAAAAGGCGGCAGGCCTGAGCTTTTTCTCCTTTTCCAGAAGTTTCAGCGCATCGGCAACTATATGCCTGTGTACGTCAGCACTCCACGCAAAAGCACGCTTCACCTTAAAACGGCTGCATACCAGTGCCGCCGCTGCGATAGTCAACAATTCTTTCTTCATTACTTACTTTCCTCTTTTACTAATAGTATTGCATGCGCCTGCTATCTGCGGCGCTTTTTATTTTTCCTTACAGAATAGCCGAAACTGCCCAGCTGCTTCCCAAGCTCAAAATACCCGCCGTGAGCGTAAGCTATCAGCCCGGCTTTTTCAAGACACAGCTTGCCGCTGTCATCAAGCAGTTCCTTAGCAGCATCTATGCCCACAATATCAGCTATGAACATATCATGGCTGCCCAGCGGGACTATCTCCCTCACCTTACATTCTATGCTGACAGGGCATTCTGCGATAAGCGGCGCGGAAACTTTCACCGCTTCTTCGGTGTGCAGCCCGCATTCCGCGAACTTGTCGGTCTTTGAACCCGTCTTTACGCCGCAGAAGTCCACCGCCCTTATTATCTCTTTGGTGGGCAGATTGATAACGAACTCACCGCTCTGCTTTATCATCTCGTAGGAGTACCGCTCGGGTCTTACAGAGATATAAGTCACAGGCGGCCTTGTGCAGAGTATGCCTGTCCAAGCCACAGTCAGTACGTTTACCTTGCCGTCATGTGCGCAGCTTACCAGCGTCGGCGGCAGGGGAGATGTTATCACACTGCCTTTCCAGTGTTCCTTGTTGTAGGTCATTTCAAGTCCTCCTGTGAAAAGCCGTGTACCTTTTTATAAATGGCATCGTAGTCCTTGTATAGCAGCTGTACCGTGTTCTCCAGAAAGAAATAGTGCTTGATGTAAGGCACCAGCAGCACCAGCAGCAGCGCCGCCAGCGGTATCAGCATCAGCTTTTCGGATAACGCTATCGCCAGTATGGTGATGACGGTACACAGCGCGAACAGCACCATCACTATCAGGTGAATGAACCGCTCATGCTGGAATTGGTGCAGCTTTTCAGTGTGATATTCAAGCAGCTGTCCGAAGTCGCACCCATCGTCCGCAAGACATTTCAGTATATACCTGCGGTAGTTGGTCAGATACTCAGTCATCGCCGCCGTTCTCCGACTTTTTCTCACAGTCCGAAAGGTCAATGGTGATAGAGTTCTCTATCTCAAGGTCGCGCAGCTTCTTTTCCGAGAATTCTTTCATCTTCGCTTTGCGCTTTTCCTCAGCCTCAACGTCCTTTGCGACTGTCATTACAAGCAGTTTGTCAATAGAACTGTAATATTTGCCGATACGCTGAAAGAAATTCGGCTTTCCCTTTTTCTTCTTTGAGGGTATCGTCAGTATCGCCAGCGCAGTCGAAACAGAAGCCGCAATTATAGCCTTTTCGGGCTTTGAGTTCAGCTTTACGTCCACCTTTTTGCTGAGTTTCTTTATATCCTCTTTATTCATTGACATTACCTGCCCTTCATATAGTTTTACACTTTATTATACACCATTTTCAGACTGATTTCAAGGGGGAAAATAAAATTTTACAGAGTAGTGTGTTTTTTTGTTCATTTTCTATCAGTTGACAAACGCTGAAAAAAGATATATAATTATTAAGTATGCAAACTAAAATGGAATAACAGTATCTTGTGTTGAAATGAGGGACATGATGACAGATAATTATATCCCCGCCGCTGACCGTGAGTACGCGGTGGAAAGTCTGAGGAAATGGGCTGAAAAATATTGCGCAGATAACGGTCATTCGCCGCTGGCTTTTGTGCATTCCTACGGCTGCCAGCAGAATGTCAGTGACGGCGAGAAGATAAAAGGCATGCTGGCTAAGGTGGGCTATGATTTCACCGATGATACCGACAGCGCCCAGCTGATACTGCTCAATACCTGCGCTGTCCGCGAAAATGCTGAGGACAGGGTATTCGGCAACATCGGCAATTTCAAAAAACTTAAAGAGCAGAACCGTGAACTGGTAATAGGTATCTGCGGCTGTATGGCTCAGCAGAAGCATGTGGCTGAAAAGATAAAAGCGTCATACCGTCAGGTCGATCTTGTTTTCGGCACTTTTGCCTATAATGATATGTATTCCATGCTGTGGGAGGTCATCTCTAAGCATAAGCGGCTCTTTAACCAGAGCGAAGCCTGCACCGAGATAGACGAAAGCATGACCCAGCTGCGTGAGGATAAGGTAAGGGCATTCCTGCCGATAATGTACGGGTGCAATAATTTCTGTACCTACTGCATAGTGCCGTATGTTCGCGGCAGAGAGCGCAGCCGCAAGCCCGAAGCTGTCATCGCTGAGGTGCGCAGTCTGGTCGAACAGGGCTATAAAGAGATAACTCTGCTGGGGCAGAATGTCAATTCCTATGAATACGGCTTCCCCGAACTTCTGCGCGAGATAGATAAGATAGAGGGCAAGTACCGCATACGCTTCATGTCCAGCCACCCTAAAGATGCCACTAAAGAACTGATAGATGCGATAATCGACTGCGAACATGTCTGTACGCATCTGCACCTGCCTGTCCAGGCAGGCAGCAACAGGGTGCTGAAAGCCATGAACCGCCGCTATACGGTGGAAAAATACATGGAGATGATAGACTACGCCCGCAGCCGTGTCCCCGATTTTTCTTTCACCACCGACCTGATAGTGGGTTTTCCCGGTGAGACTTATGAGGAATTCTGTGAGACCAAAGAGGTCATAAAGCGGGTGAAGTACGACAACATATATTCATTCGTTTATTCCAGAAGAAGCGGCACTCCCGCCGCAAAGTTTGAGGACCATGTGACCGATAAGCAGAAAGGTCTGTGGCTGAGAGAACTTCTGCTTGAACAGCGCGAGATAACTTCGGAATGGTTCGGCAGATTTGTCGGCAGGACGGTCGAAGTCCTCATCGAGGGCGAGGGCAGGACAGGCGAGGGCTGGCTGACAGGCAAAAATGATGAAAATATCATCGTTGAAGTCAAGGCAGATAAAAAGTATATAGGCGAATTTGTCAGGGTGCGCATAACAAAAGCCATGAACTGGGCACTCAGCGGCGAACTCGTTTCAGAATAAAAGTCTACGTGGTTATCCCGCTGACACACCACCAAAACAGCGGTTTTACAGAACTAAGATGTTTGGCGTATATCTTTTCCAAGATATGGGGCGCTCAATTATCCTTTTGTTTAACGCATTTTCAGCTGGTGTGCCAAATGGGTAGTCATAAAAATCTATAATATTACAGGAGTGATCTATGATGAACGTTATCGAACTCACAAGACAGCTTGGCAAAGCTATACAGGAAGATGAAAGATATAAGAAGTACGAGGAAGCGGCAAAGTTCAACGACACTGATACCGAGATACAGAATTCCATCGGCAGATTTAACCAGCTGCGCTCTGAACTTGGCGTTGAGATGCGCAAGCCCGATAAGGACGCTGACAGGCTCACATCTCTCGACAGCGAGATAAAAGAGCTGTATGACGAGATAATGGCTATGCCTAAAATGGTAGCTTTCAATGAGGCGAAGGCTGATATAGATGCGCTTATGAAGTCGGTATACTATATCCTCCAGCAGGCAGCAAACGGCGAAGACCCCGAGACTTGCCCCGCACAGGCACCTTCAGGCTGTTCGGGAAGCTGTGCATCCTGCGGAGGCTGCGGCTAAAATATAACGGATATTACCTTTTGTGATTATCCCGCTGATACACCAAAATAAACGATGTTATATCGGGAACCCAATACAGCTGGCGGTTATCTTTCCACATTGATAAAGGTATTTTGCAGTGGTGTGCTGAAGGGATAGTCATATTACCTTTTAATATAGAACGGAGTGGCAGAATTGACACTGAAAGATATAGACGAAAAAAAGCTGACCCCGATGATGCAGCAGTATCTTGTGGTGAAAAAAAAGTATAAAAACCACATTCTTTTTTACCGTCTGGGTGACTTTTATGAGATGTTCTTTGATGATGCACTGCTGGTCTCGAAAGAGCTTGAACTGACCCTGACAGGTCGTGACTGCGGGCTTGACGAACGCGCACCGATGTGCGGCGTGCCCTACCATGCCTGCGATGTCTACCTGAAAAAACTGATAGAAAAGGGTCATATGGTGGCGATATGCGAGCAGACCAAAGACCCGTCCGAATGTCAGGGACTTGTCCCGCGTGAGGTCATAAGGGTGGTCACACCGGGTACACTTATTGAGAGCAGTATGCTCGATGAATCGTCAAACAACTATCTCTGCGCGTTCTATATGAAAGCTAAGGAAGCCTCGCTCTGCCTTGCAGATATTTCCACAGGTGAGGTGCATCTGTTTGAGTTTTCGGGGAAGGATACCGCAAACAGCGCCATAAATGAGCTGTCCAGATTTTCGCCCTCAGAGATACTTATAAATGATGCTATCCTCTCAAATAAGGAAATATCTGCATTTATCCGCGAGAAGATAAAGACCAGCGTTCAGCTGCTGGAAGATGCAGACTTTGACCCCGAACATCACACCGATGAAGTGCTGACCCAGTTCTCGGTCAACAGTCTCGACTCGCTGGGACTGAAAGCTGACAGTATAAGCGCATTCGCGGTCTGCGGACTGTTCGCCTATATCCACGATACCCAGAAAGCGCTTGTTGGCAGATTTTCCGAGATAACCCGCCACGATGCCGACCCGATAATGACCATCGGCTTTACCGCAAGGCGCAACCTCGAACTTACCGAAACACTGCGCAATAAGCAGAAAAAAGGCTCTCTGCTCTGGGTCATCAGCAATACCAAGACCTCAATGGGCAACCGTATGCTGAAATCATGGCTCGAACAGCCGCTCATAAATCCCGCAAAGATAATCGACAGGCTCAATGCGGTCGAACAGCTGGTGCGCGACCCCGTTGCGCTGGGTGAGATAAAGGAAGTTCTCGGCGGCGTGTATGACCTTGAACGCCTTATGACAAGGGTGATGTACAAGTCTGCCAGCCCGCGTGACATCAAGTCGCTCTCGCTGACAGCGCTGAAACTCCCCGAACTGAAAAAACAGCTTTCGGCATTTGACGGCAAACTTATCAAAGACTGCAACAGCCGCATTTCCACCCTTGATGCCATTTCAAATCTGGTGGAAAATGCACTGGTGGACGAGCCGCCCGCAAATGTCAAGGACGGCGGCGTGATACGCGATGGATTCAATGAACAGCTTGACGGTCTGAGGAACATAATCTCGGGCGGTAAGGGCATAATAGATGACATTGCCGAGCGCGAAAAGGAAAAAACGGGCATCAAAACGCTGAAAATAGGTTATAACCGCGTTTTCGGCTATTATATAGAGGTCACAAAATCATACTATGACCTGATACCCGATAACTATATCAGAAAGCAGACCCTCGCCAACTGCGAGCGCTTCATAACAGATGAACTGAAAGTTGCTGAGAATACCATTCTCGGTGCAAGCGACAAGATACTCTCACTTGAACAGGAGATATTCACTGAGGTGCGTGACTTTATCGCAACACAGCTTCGCATAGTGCAGGATACCGCCACAGCAGTCGCTGAGGTAGATGTGCTTTGTTCCTACGCGACTGCCGCTATAAAGAATAACTACACCAAGCCCGAGATAGCCATCGACGGCATAATAAACATCAAAAACGGCAGACACCCCGTTGTCGAACTTATGCAGACAGATGAGGTCTTCGTGCCCAACGACACCTATCTCGATCTGGGCAGCAACAGAATGGCTGTCATTACGGGACCGAATATGTCGGGTAAATCCACATATATGCGTCAGGTGGCGCTGATAACCCTTATGGCGCAGATAGGCTGTTTCGTGCCCGCAGATTACGCCAAGATCTCGGTGGTAGATCAGATATTCACCCGTATAGGCGCATCTGATGACCTCACCGCAGGGCAGTCAACTTTTATGGTGGAAATGAGTGAGGTCGCAGACATAGTCAAGCATGCCACAAAAAACAGCCTCGTTATCCTCGATGAAGTGGGAAGAGGTACTTCTACTTTTGACGGCATAGCTATCGCCCGCTCGGTGTCGGAGTATATCTCCACATCGCGCTCGCTGGGCTGTAAGACCCTATTTGCCACCCATTATCACGAACTGATAGCCCTTGAGGACGAACTTACGGGAGTAAAAAATTACTCTGTTGCCGTCAAGCGTCAGGGCGATAACATCAAGTTCCTGCGAAAGATAGTTCCGGGCGGCGCAGATGAGAGTTACGGTATCGAAGTTGCGAAGCTGGCAGGTCTGCCAAGCAAGATAATCGGCAGAGCCAAATCTCTGCTGGGCGAAATGGAAGCCGAAGCCATCAAAGCAAAAGCTGCCGCCGCAAAAGCCGATGCCGACCAGATCTCGTTCGACAAGATAAGCGACAGCATAGTGACAGATAAACTCCGCAAGACCAACATCGACGAAATGAACGATGAAGAACTCCGCGCATTCGTCAAAGATCTGCTGAGGTATGTGTAATAAACATTAAGGCTCAGCCGAGCCATAGAACAGGAAAGCAAAATGTCAGAGATAAGAGTTTTGAGCAGGGAAGTTTCCGAACTTATCGCCGCAGGTGAGGTCATCGACAGACCCGCTTCGGTGGTCAAGGAACTTCTTGAAAACGCCATAGATGCAGGCGCAACGAACATAACCGTCGAGATAAAGAACGGCGGGCGCACCTATATGCGCGTCACCGATAACGGCAAGGGCATCGCACCCGATGATCTGCCCACTGCCTTTCTTCGTCATGCCACCAGCAAGATCTCGCAGAAAGATGACCTTGACAGCATAATGACTCTCGGTTTTCGCGGTGAGGCGCTGGCTTCTATCTGTGCGGTGGCGAAAGTCGATGTGCTGACCAAGCGCAAGGGAGACAGCTACGGCACTCACTACGCTATTGAGGGCGCAGAGGAAAAGATCAGTGAGCAGTGCGGCTGTCCCGATGGTACTACTTTTGTTGTAAGGGATATTTTCTACAACGTTCCCGCAAGACTGAAATTCCTAAAAAAAGACAGTTCCGAAGCAAACCACGTTGCCGATCTTGTCACAAAGCTGACCCTTTCTCACCCCGACATTTCTTTCAAACTGATACGCGATAACAAGACCGAACTGCTTACCGCAGGTGACGGCAAGATATATTCGGCAGTGTACTCGGTCTATGGCAGAGAATTTGCCAACAGCCTGATAGAAGTTGACTATACATGGCAGGGCATACACGTTCACGGTCATACGGTCAAACCGCTGGAAGCCAAGCTGAACCGCAAGTTCCAGAATTTTTTCGTCAACGGCAGATTTGTCAAGTCAAAGGCTTGCGCCGCCGCACTGGAGGAAGCCTACCGCAATAATATAATGGTCGGAAAATTTCCCGCGTGCGTGCTGTATATAGACGTTCCGCCAAACACGGTGGATGTGAACGTACACCCCACTAAGATAGAGGTGCGCTTCTCAGATGAAAAGCTGATGCACGAAGCCGTCTATTTCGCGGTGAAAAATGCGCTGATGGAGCGCGATGCTCCCCGCGAGATGGTGCTTGATAAAAAGAAGAATTTCTCCGCCCATGAACTCTATGATTTCCCGCCCGAGGACAACAGCGTTCAGCTGGAATTCGGTGTTGAGGAAAAAGAAACGCTTACTGAGGAAGTCCCCTCTGACAGCATTCGCGAGGAGATGGTCAAGCCCGTTGTCACCGAACCTGCAAAAGAGATGCAGACAGCTGAACAGCCTGCACCTCAGCCAAAGCATGAGCCTGAAAAGATACAGTATCAGCCGATGGCAGAAGAGGACAGACCTCTCCCGCCGCCGCCCGAAGTCAAGCCATTTGAGCCTAAGGTCTCAAAGGTCGAGAATATTCCCATAGATGAGGAGAGCCGCAAGGCGGGCGAAGATCTTTTCCTGTCAGAACTTGACAGCGCCGCACCTGCACCCGCGCCGAAGCCGAAGGAAAAGATAACCGTTGAAGAGATAAACAAAGTATTGCAGGAGATGCCTCTGCCCGATGCACCCGATGAAAACGACAGCAGTTTCCATTACATCAGCGGCAGAAGTTTTGTGCGTTCGGTGGTGCAGGAAGTAAAGCGCACACCAAACAAGCCCAAGCCGATAGTTGTCGGTGAACTTTTCAAGACTTATGTGGTGGCGCAGGCGGGCGACGAGATGCTGCTTATGGATAAGCATGCCGCCCACGAAAGATACATATTCGAGAAGATAAAGGGCGATATAAACGAACTAGAAACGCAGATGCTTCTCGAACCCGTCATGGTCATGCTTTCGTATGAAGAATATGATGCGCTGGCGGCAAATGTGGATAAACTGGGCAGACTGGGCTTCGAAATAGAACCTGATGTCGCACCGACAGTGGCTGTCAAGGGCGTGCCGATAATTCTCGGCGCTGACAAGAACCCCACCGAAGTCGTGACCGCACTTGCAAAGAATTTCATTCAGTGCAAGCATGACCCTCAGCTGGATATTTTCGATGACCTCTACCATTCGCTTGCCTGCAAAGCGGCGATAAAGGCGAACGATGACAGCACCCTGATAGAGTTGCAGGCACTGCTCAATGCGGTCTACGAAAATAACGAAACGCGCTATTGTCCGCACGGCAGACCTGTGCTGATAAAGCTGACAAAAAAGGACATCGAGAGACAGTTCAGACGGCTGGTCTGAACCGTATTCTGCCAAAAGATAGTGCCGATGCTGCAAAAGTGTCGGCGGGAACGATATAAAACGAGGTGATAAGGTGGACGAAAACAAAATACCTCTGCTGGTCATAGCAGGACCTACCGCATCGGGCAAAACTGCACTGGCGGTAGAACTGGCAAAACTCTATGACGGCGAAGTTATATCGGCTGACTCAATGCAGATATACAAGGGGCTGAATATCGCCACCGCAAAGCCGACTGTCGAAGAGATGCAGGGCGTTCCTCATCATCTGATAGATTTTCTCGATGCGGGCGAACCGTTCAGCGTGGCAGACTATGTGTCGCTTGCTTCACAGAAGATACGCGAGGTGAGGAGCAGGGGGCATCTGCCGATAATATGCGGCGGAACAGGACTGTATATCAGCTCACTGGTGGATAATATCATCTTTGATGACACAGGCAGTGACCCTGCCATACGCGCCCGCTTAGAAAAGCAGGCAAAGGAAGAGGGCGCACATGCCCTCTGGCTGAAACTGTGTGAGGTAGACCCTGAAACTGCTGCTAAGGTACACGAGAATAACCTGCCCCGTGTCATAAGAGGGCTGGAAGTCTTTGAGCTGACAGGCACTAAGCTGTCAGAACATAAGCTCAACAGCAGGCGCGAACCGTCGCCATATAACGCATGCATCATAGGGCTGACCGCCGAGAACAGACAGTATCTCTATGACCGCATCGAGCGGAGAGTTCGCATCATGGCTGAAAACGGCATGGTGGAAGAGTGCAGGGAGGTCTGGCAGAAGGGCGGGCTGGCAACAGCAGGTCAGGCGATAGGCTATAAAGAGCTTGTGCCGTATTTCGAGGGCAGGGCAGGGCTGGAAGAGTGCCTTGATAAAATAATCGTTGAAACAAGGCATTATGCAAAAAGACAGCTGACATGGTTTAGGCGAGTTGACAATATTTCATGGGTCAGAATTGATATTTTTGACGATTTGAAAAAAATTATTGAAAATGTTCAAAAGATAGTAGCCAAATCAGAAATTATGTGTTATAATATAAAATGATGTATTGTAATGATATATCTGTACACTAATGTGACCTACACGAAGATATAGAGAAGGAGTGTAAAAAAATGAATAAGAATATCAATCTTCAGGACGTTTTTCTTAATCAGGCAAGGAAGGAGCAGGTGATGGTCAAGTTCATACTGATGAACGGCTATCAGTTCAAGGGCATAGTAAAGGCTTTTGACAGCTATGTGGTATTCCTTGATTGTGAGGGCAAGCAGAACGTTGTTTACAAGCATGCCATCTCCACAATAGTTCCCGATCGTTCGGTCAATATCCACGACGCAACAAGAACTAATCAGAACGAAGGATAAGAAGGTCGTGCAGAAATGAATTCATTGACCGTAAAAATACTTGCGGGACTGGTTTCTTTACTGATGATAACGACCATATGCACACAGGTCTATCGCTTTGTGCATGACAAGCATGATACCGAAGAGGCAGTGCTTGCAACTGTAAATGAAGATATTATGTTTGACGGCATAATCGTCAGGGACGAGAGCGTTGTCACATATAACGGTGACGGTGTACTTGATTATAAGTATGCTGACGGCAGCAAAGTCTCCGTAAACAGCACTATCGCAGAAGTATTTCCGTCCGAAAAGGCGATATACGCCCGTGACAGGATAGCTGAGATAGATGAGGAGATAGCACTGCTCGAAAAATCGCAGGATCCTGCCGCCACTAATTATGCTGAGCCTGCGGCTCTGCTTGCAGGTGTCAGGAACGGCTATAATGATATGCTCGAAGTGCTTGAGGAACGAGAGCTGGATAAGCTGCCCGAAATAAAGTCTCAGATAGAGCTGAACAGCAATATGTACGGCGTGATCACAGGCACAGAGGCGGGTTTTGACGATGCACTCAGCGCTTTAAAGGCAGAAAAAGCAAAGCTCAATGATGCTGTCAGTGCGCCTGATGATGTTATCAAGGCTGACAGGACAGGCTATTTTGTATCCTATGCAGACGGTTATGAGGATACGCTAAAGACTTCCGCTGTGGATAAGCTGGGAGAAAACGAGATACGCGAGATAATCAAAGGTGATAAAAAGCCGCCTGCAAACGCCATCGGCAAGACCTTTGACAGCTATAAGTGCAAGATAGTCGGCATAGTCAAGGCTGATTCCAGGATAACCGATGATGCTTCCGTATCGCTGAAGCTGAATTCGTCAAGGACTGTTTATGACTGCACTGTGGCATCTGTGAAAACCGTTGGCGAAAATATGATAGTCGTGCTGGACTGCGACAGGGTCGATCAGACGTTGGTGGGTCAGCGCGCGCTTTCTGCAAAGCTGATATTTGACGAATATCAGGGTATCAGAGTGCCCAGAAGTGCGCTGAGATTTCAGGGCGATGACAAGGGCGTTTATGTTATGCTTGGAAAGGATATATCTTTCAAGAAGATAAACGTTATTTATGAGGGTGATGATTTCGTGCTGTCAGAGAATACCTCCGATGAAGAGTATCTTCTGCTTTACGATCAAATTCTGCTAGAGGTGGTATCAAATAAAGATGTGTCAGTCAGCAGTAAAGCCGAACGGGACAACGAGTCCTCAGAATGAGTTCGGCGATGTTCTGGAAAATTATAAGAGGATAATATATAATGTAGAAAATGCTAAGGCTAAGTACCGCAGTGCTGATGAAAATATCAGCATAATGGCAGTCACAAAGACCGTAGCACCCGAAAAGATCAATTTTGCGATCTCACAGGGCATAACGCTTCTGGGTGAAAACAGGGTCCAGGAGTACCTTTCAAAAAAAGATCAGTACGACAAAACGGCGCAGGTGCATATGATAGGCAGACTGCAAACAAATAAAGTCAAGTATATAATAAATGAAGTCGCTATGATACAGTCGGTGGACAGCATCAAGCTCGCCAAAGAGATAAACAGGCTCGCCATAAAAAATGACAGAGTTATGGATATTCTGCTGGAGATAAATATTGGCGGAGAGGCAAGCAAGAGCGGTGTTGCGGCAGAAGGGCTGGACGAGCTGATATATGAGGCGGCACAGCTTGAAAACGTGCGCATAAAAGGGCTTATGGCGATACCGCCCGCAGGCTGCGGCGAAGATATGTTTGACAAGATGCACAGCATATTTCTGCGTGTAAAGGAGATGGCTGTGCAGGGTGTTACTATGGAGACGCTTTCCATGGGTATGTCGGGGGATTATGAGCTTGCAATAAAGCACGGCTCAAACCTTGTGAGGATAGGCACTGCGCTTTTCGGTGCCAGAAACTATTTGGAGGGTTAGCAAATGGGCTTAGTAAAAGGTTTTAAAAATCTTTTCTTTGGCGAAGAAGAAGAGACGGATCAGCCCGATTTTGGTACTGATTTCGCAACGCCGAAAGGAAAACGCAGCTCCTTTGAAAAAAATGATTTTTTTGACAGCGAAAAAGAGCTGAATGGGTTTAAAGCAAACAGCGGCGGCAGAGAAAGAAAAAGCGGTTTTGAAAGAAATACAGACTTTTCAGATGACTTCTTTGACAGCGGCTTTTCAAGGCCGAATACGGCAAGCGAGCCGAGCTTCAGCAGCAGACCCGCTCAGGATAAAAATAATGAGGAGGAGCAGAAAATGAGTTTTGAACAGACAACAACATTACAGATAGTACTTGCAAGACCTGTGGATTTTTCAGAGGTCAGAAGTATCGGTGACGATATAAATGCTTATAAAACAGTTATCCTTAATCTGGAAATGGTGAAGAGCGACGATGCTAAGCGTATACTCGATTTTCTCTCGGGGGTGGCTTATGCAAACAAGGCTCAGATAAAGATGATGGCGCAGAAAACTTTCGCTATCATGTCCAAAAACGTGAAGTTTGACGGTAAGGATCTGCTTACCGAGCTGGAAAATAACGGTTACAGCTTCTAAAAAGATGCAGAGAAATTTCTCTTTTCTGAATGACCTTACTGATGATGATAAGCGTTTGCTGTCCAGATTTTTAGATTGGACGGAGATGGCTGAGGAAAAGTACATAACAAAGCATTCCGCTTTTCTCGATGAAAGACAGTGTATGCTTTGTGACAAGGTCATGGCATCTGTTAAATACGAAAACTACCTGCTGTGGGGCGGATATGAAGGCGCTGAAAGAAAGATGCTCTGCGTTTTTCCGCCGTACAGCGATGAAGATATAAAAAGCAGTTTCCCGATGACTGCTGTGACATTCAGATACCGCAGTGAGGACAAGCTCGATCACAGAGATTTTCTGGGTTCGCTGATGGCGCTGGGCATCACCCGTGACTGTGTCGGAGATATTCTTGTGGGTGAAGGCTTGACTTCGGTTTTTGTCAAGGATACTGCTGTGCGCGATGTTATGTCAGTCAGCAAGATAGGCAGGGTCGGTGTAAAGACGGAAGAGGGTTTTGCGCCCGAAACGCTCACAACGCCCGAATTTCGCGAGATCACCGGAACTGTTGCCTCACTCAGACTTGACAGCGTGCTTTCGCTGGCACTGAGGATCTCAAGAGAAAAAGCTGCTGCGCTCATAAAAGGCGGCACGGTCGAGATAAGCCACGTCAGGTGTATACAGACCAGCAAGATCGTAGAGGTCGGTGAGAAGATCTCCGCCAGAGGCTTTGGCAAGTTTTTTGTCAGGTCGGTAGACGGTATGAGCCATAAGGACAGACTGCATATAACTATTTGTAAATATATTTAGGAGGGCTATAAAAATGATGACAGCTAATAGTATAAAAGCCAAAGATTTCACATCTGAAAGGAATGGATACAGTCAGGCAGAAGTTGACAGCTTTCTGTCACAGGTAGCCAACGATTATGCCGCACTC
Source organism: uncultured Ruminococcus sp. (assembly GCF_902762735.1). Classification (GTDB taxonomy): domain Bacteria; phylum Bacillota; class Clostridia; order Oscillospirales; family Ruminococcaceae; genus Hominimerdicola. The sequence continues at coordinate 20,288 of NZ_CACWPP010000015.1, read as the reverse complement.
GAAGCTGAGAATGCTGAAAATGAAGAAAAAATAGCCAAGCTGGTAGAAAAAGTGGCTGAGTATAAAGAGGACGAGGACGCTATCAAGAGCGCTCTGCTCTCTGCGCAGAAGGAAGCTGCAAAGATACTGTCTGATGCAAAGAACAAGGCTGCTGCTATGGTAGACAGCGCAAAGAGCGAACAGAGAAAGCTGGCTGAGCAGTCTGCTGCTGAGTGCGAAAAGATAGTAAGAGAGCATAAGGAGAGATGTGCGGCTCTGATAAAGGAGAACACTGAGATCACCGAATCCAAGATCAACGCACTGAGAGATGCCTATGATGATGAAAGAGCTGCTTATGATGAGCTGAGGGCTGAGGTGACATATTTCAAGTCACAGCTGACTTCACTGTATCAGGAGCAGATCAAGCTGGTAATGCAGCTGCCCACCCTCACCGATGAAGAGCTGGAGGCTTATGAAAACGGCGATGGCGAGTACTATGATGATGATGAGTATTATGAGGACGAGCAGAAGGATACCGTCGATGAGATACCCGCTCCAGCTTCAAACCCCGTATCACAGCCTGCACCGACTGCATCTGCCGCTGAGCTTGATAAGGTTTTCAGCACAGGCGCTTTCGATCCTGTTATACCCAAGCCGAACCCTGATGAGCTTCAGTTCGGCAAGAAGAACGGCTAATAGAAAAAAGGCTCTGTTTACACAGGGCCTTTTGATGGTTATACAAAAGCAGCATCATAATACTGCTTTATAGTAAACGACAAAAATTTCAAGACATTCAGCTCTCACAGCCGCAAAAAGTACAGTGGCAGCGGGCGCTGAATGCAGAAATGTATGCCGTTTATTATAAGCTCTCACGGTCGCCTTATGCTTTGGCGGGGCGGGATATTACTGTGGTCTTGCTGCGGCTTTTGGTTTATAAATAACTCGCGGAGAGTAGGTGTGCAATGTTTGCACTTTCACTGATACTTTCAGCGCTGCTGGTAGCGATTGACCAGTGTTTGAAAGTAGTGGTCGATAAGAAAATAGAATTGGGTCAGGTCATTGAAGTCATAAAGTTTGGCAGTTTCAAGCTGTTCAGCCTTACCCACATAAGAAATTCAGGCGCAGCATGGAGCATAATGGCTGGAAAAACATGGTTTCTTGTGCTGCTGCCGATAGTCGTGTGTATCGCGGGCATAGCTTATATGTTCAAGATACGCAAAGGCGCAAAAATGGAGATCGTTTCGGTCGCAATGATAATCGCGGGCGGTGTCGGCAACCTGATAGACAGGGTGCGCATGCACGAGGTCATCGACTATATCAAGTTCGAGCCGATAAATTTTCCCATTTTCAATTTTGCTGATATTTGCATCGTCATCGGCGCGATACTCTTCTGCCTGTCGATAATTATTTCCGACGTTAAGAAGAGCAAGGCTGATAAAGCAGGTAAGAAAAATGGGTGAGCGCTTTGAGTTCATCGCCGCACCTGAAGATGCAGGCACAAGGATAGATAAGCTGCTGTCAGCACAGCTGCCCGATATGTCGCGCTCGGCTCTGCAAAAGCTGACCGAAGAGGAAAGTGTGCTGGTGAGCGGTAAAGCGGTCAGCAAAAACTATAAGCTGAAAAGCGGTGATGTGATAACAGTTGATATTCCCGAACCGCAGGTGCTAAAAGCTGAACCGCAGGATATACCCATAGATATAGTGTATGAGGACGATGCACTGCTGGTGGTAAATAAGCCGAAAGGCATGGTGGTACACCCCGCCGCAGGCAATCCCGACGGCACGCTGGTGAACGCTCTGCTATACCACTGCAAGGGGCGGCTTTCTTCGATAAACGGCGTGATCCGTCCGGGGATAGTCCACAGGATAGATAAATTCACAAGCGGTCTGCTGATGGTCGCAAAGACCGATAAGGCGCATAACAGCCTTGCCGCGCAGATAAAGGAACATAGCTTCACCCGCGAATATAACGCAGTGTGTGTCGGCAGGTTTAAAGAGCCGACAGGCACGATAAACGAACCGATAGGCAGAAGCAAGTTCGACCGCAAGAAGATGTGCGTTACCTATCAGAACAGCAAAGAAGCTGTCACACATTATGAGGTCATAGAAGAGCTGGGGCAGTATTCGCTGGTGCGGTTCAGGCTGGAAACAGGGCGCACCCACCAGATAAGGGTGCATTCGGCTTTCATCGGTCACCCTGTACTGGGCGATGATGTTTACGGCAGACCCTACAAGGGCATAGAGGGGCAGTGCCTTCACGCTAAAAAGCTGGGCTTTGTTCACCCCGAAACAGGTGAGTATATGGAGTTCGATTCACAGCTTCCCGATTATTTCACCCGAATACTTGATAATTTAAAATGTGGTTATCCCGCTGACACATCACAAAAACAGCGGCTATACAGAACTTAAGGTTCTTGGCGTATATCTTTCCCCCGCCGCAGGCGGGGGAAAGATATGGGCGCTCAATTATCCTTTTATTCACCGCATTTTTAGTTGGTGTGCTAAAGGGATAGTCATAATTTAAAATAAACAACATTAAAAATTTTACATAGACCTTCCGCAGATACGGCGCTGTGTATCTGTGAGTGGGAGTTGTATGTAATTTTATGTCGTTTAATATGAAGAAAGGATAACATTTTTAATGTTTGAAGATATTAGCAAGGTACTGCTGATAACTGATATGGACGGCACGTTCCTGCCGTCAAGCAAAGTGCCGGGCAAGCGAAGCGTCGATGCGATAGCGGATTTTCAGCGTAAAGGCGGTAAGTTCTCCATCGCAACGGGCAGAGCTTTTCAGGCGGCACAGCAGTATTTTGACTCTTTTTCGGTCAATTGCCCGATAATCATGTGCAACGGCGGAATGGTCTATGACCTTGCCGAACGCAGACAGATACATGATGTTTTTGTACCCGACTTCACGCGGGATATTGTGGCGGAAATTCTCCGTGACAACCCCGATGCAGGCTGTGAGGTGCTGACGCTGGACGCGGTATATGTCCCGCAGATGACCCGGCTGGAGGCAAAACATAATGTCATCTGCAAGGTAGAACCTGTGATATGCACTGTTGAGGAGATCCCCGCAAACTGGTATAAAGTGCTGTTCGCCATCGAGCCTGAAAAGATGGAAAGGCTGATAAGCTATGTGCAGAAACGCGGCTGGTCAGGGGTGGATTTTGTCAGGAGCGCACCCGAGTATTACGAGATACTCCCGCAAAACATCTCAAAGGGTTCGGCACTTGAAAAGATGCGCAGGCTATGCGGCATGGAGGACTACACCTTCGTGGCGATGGGCGATTACAACAATGATATTGAAATGCTGCAGGCAGCCGACCTGGCAGTCTGTCCTTCAAATGCAGTCGATGAAGTCAAAGCGGTGTGTGACATCGTGCTTGATGAGTCCTGCGAAGAGGACGCTGTTGCGGCGGCGCTTGAGTATATATACGGACAGCTTGGCTGATGCGCAGTACGAATGTCATGGTATGGCAGAACTGTCATGTGTGCCGACAGAATGCCATCACTGTACATATGACTGCGGGCAGCGGCTGGTCTGAAATCAAATCTTACGATACGGAGGTATTTGTATGGACGCTACACTTAAAAAACAGCTTGAGATAACCGCCACAAAGGTTCGTCTTGGCATAATCGAAGGCGTTTTCAACGCTAAATCGGGTCATCCCGGCGGCTCTCTCTCGATAGCCGATCTGCTGACCTATCTTTATTTTGCAAAACTGAATGTTTACCCCGATAAGCCTGATGAACCCAGCAGAGACAGATTTGTTCTCTCAAAGGGTCACACAGCACCCGCACTTTATTCCACACTGGCTCAGAAGGGCTACTTCCCTGAGGAAGAACTGAAGAGCCTCAGACACATCGGTGCGCTGCTTCAGGGTCATCCCTGCATCACCATACCTGGTGTTGATATGTCATCGGGTTCACTGGGACAGGGCGTATCTGTTGCGGCAGGTATGGCTCTTTCCGCAAAGTATCAGGGCGAGACTTATAAGGTATATACCGTTCTCGGTGACGGTGAGATAGAAGAGGGTCAGGTGTGGGAGGCTGCTATGTTTGCGGCTCACTACAAGCTGGATAATCTGGTTATGATCGTTGACAACAACGGTCTTCAGATCGACGGCAAGATCAGCGAAGTAATGTCGCCATATCCGATAGTTGACAAGTTCAAGGCATTCGGTCTGCATGTTGTTGAAGCTGATGCACACGACTTCGATTCGCTGGAGAAGGCTTTCAACGAGGCTGAAACTGTCTGCGGACAGCCTACTGTCATCGTTATGAAGTCAATAAAGGGCAAGGGCGTTTCCTACATGGAGAACAACGTTTCCTGGCATGGCGCTGCACCCAACGCCGAGCAGTATGCTCAGGCAGTTGAGGAGCTGACTGCACATCTGAAAGAACTGGAGGGCTGAGTCATGGCTGATGTAAAGAAGATAGCGACCAGAGAAAGCTACGGTAATGCGCTGGCAGAACTGGGCGATAAGTATGATAAGCTGGTGGTGCTGGATGCCGACCTGGCAGCAGCCACCAAGACAGGTATTTTCAAGAAGAAGTTCCCTGACAGACACTTTGACTGCGGTATCGCAGAGTCAAATATGATGAGCGTGGCTGCGGGTATGGCAGCAACAGGTCTTATACCTTTTGCTTCTACCTTTGCTATGTTTGCAGCAGGCAGAGCTTTTGAGCAGGTAAGAAACTCCATCGGTTATCCTCACCTGAATGTAAAGATCGGCGCTACTCATGCAGGCATATCTGTCGGCGAGGACGGCGCTACCCACCAGTGCAACGAGGATATTGCACTGATGAGAGCTATCCCAGGCATGACTGTCATCAATCCTGCTGACGATGTTGAGGCAAGGGCAGCTGTTGAAGCAGCTATCAACTATGTTGGTCCTGTTTACATGCGTTTTGGCAGACTGGCTGTGCCTGTATTCAATGATGCTGCAAGCTACAAGTTCGAGATGGGCAAGGGCGTTCAGCTGAGAGATGGCAAGGATATAGCCATATTCGCAACAGGTCTGATGGTAAATGAGGCTATCGAGGCAGCAAAGACTCTCGCTAACGAGGGCATTGATGCAGCTGTTATCAATATCCATACCATTAAGCCGATCGACGAGGACATCATCGTTAAGAACGCGGAGAAAACAAACCTCGTTATGACTGTTGAAGAGCATAGCATCATCGGCGGACTGGGTTCTGCTGTGGCAGATGTTCTGTCTGCTAAGCGTCCTACCAAGCAGGTAAGGATAGGTGTCAACGACGAATTCGGTCATTCGGGTCCCGCAGTTGAGCTGTTAAAGCAGTTCGGTCTGTGCGCTGACAATATCGTTGCTAAGGCAAGAGAAGCTGTTAAGGCTAAGTAAAAAGCATTATATCACCCCGTCGGCAGAGATGTCGGCGGGGTGTTTTCGGTGTTGAGGGAATAGGTCTGAAATATGTAAAAGCGCGGCGGAGCTATTGATTTTATGCTTATTTAGTGGTATAATAAAAATGCAGTTATCCTGCTGAAACATCATGCTGCATGGTGATGACCATAAGTACCTCTCACAAACGTACTGTCGGGGGGCTTATAATGGGTTTTATACTATATTATAATGGTGATATTACAGCTTTTGGTGGGGCGGCACATATTAATATGAAGCACCGTTCATGACAGATTCGGAAACAGTCGGGAAGTGCCCATGTGGGTCTTGCGCTTTTAAACTTCGTCATTACACCGCGTTTCGGCGTCTGCCCATCTTATGCACTTTGGCGTGGACAGAGACGGTGGGGTGCGAGTGTTCTTCGTACGTCATGTCGGGTACGTTGTCAAGCTGCTGCGAGGCGTACAGGAGTGTTCCTGCCGATAGTCGTACCGTAGTTCCGATAAAGGCAGCGAACAGCGTGCATACACCTCTACTATACAGACAAAATAGGTCAAAAGTTGTACGTTTTTGTACAACTTTTAATAGAATATGTCTAAATTAAATAAAAAATCATATAGTTATACGAACGCTGATGGCAGAATTTAGATGATTTTACAAACTTTTTGAGTGTATTGGTGTGGTGGTCTGCATGCAGATATTCCATCTTGCAATGATAATGGCAGATGTCAGCGGCAAGGTTGTGCCTGAGGCTGCTAATTGGCGCGAAGAACTTTTTGGCAGTGAACGAATGCTTGTTTCGCTAAATGAAAGCAACAGTACAGACCACGAGATCCTGCCGACGAATGTAAAGTCGGCTGTTGATGGAGCTGTCGGTGTTGCGGAACGGTTCGATGACATTACGATGCTTGCGATAACACTGAAATAAACGGAGAATGATATGGATATTACTTTTTCAAAGCTGGAACATGCAGACTTGCGGCAAGCATATGACCTCTGCATGAAGACATTTGGTGAAAATACAGATCTTTCTGAGGTTGAGAGAGTCTATCAAAGATATGGGGACGACCCTGACTACTATTTTATAGTCGGAAAGGCTGGGGGCAAGGTGGTCGCATATGCTACAGTCGCGATGGTCAACAACCTTTTTGACGGCGAAAGACCCATAGCGACACTGTGGTATGTCTGCGTTGATGAGGATCTCCGACGAAGAGGTGCGGCAACCAAGATGATCGCAGAGATCGAAAAAACTGCTAGGTCGCGGGGGTGCAGCTGCCTTTTCCTGTCTGCTGTAAAGGGCAATATACCAGCCGAAGAATTTTACCGCGCAGTCGGTTTCAGGGACGAACTGGAGTCGGCTTTTATAAAAATACTCTGAATTTAAATGCCATCAGGGGGGGGTTATAATGGAAGAACTTATCAAGGAATTTGTAGAGGCGGAAGTAAACAGCATAACTTACTGCGACCTCTGGAACTTTATAAAATCAAACTCGATAATACGCGGTACTTTTGAGGGTCAGCATCATATCGTTATGAAAATATCAGCAGGGCAGTTTATCATCTATCGGCTGAATATAGGCATGGAGAACACAAAGTATCAGCCTGCTGTGGTGATAGCGAAGAACTATCTGCTAAAGAAAATAAACAGCCGCGCCTATGACCTTAAACTCCCTGATATACAGAATATTTTTGACTAGGAGAATGAAGAATGAGTATCCCACTCGCTGAACGTATACGACCCAAGAAACTTGATGATATAGTCGGTCAGCCGCACCTTCTGGGTGACGGAAAGCCGCTCAGACGCATTATTGAGAGTGGTACTATCCCAAACCTGATATTCTACGGACCGTCAGGTGTCGGTAAAACTACCATCGCACGATTTATTGCAGAAAATGCCAATATGACCATGTATAAGCTGAACGGCACATCTGCTTCGGTGGCAGATATAAAGTCCATCATAGCCGAGACAGAGATGCTGGGCGGCGTAAACGGCATTCTGCTGTATCTTGATGAGATACAGTATCTCAATAAAAAACAGCAGCAGTCACTGCTTGAATATATTGAGAACGGCAAGATAACGCTAATATCTTCCACCACCGAAAATCCGTATTTTTACGTATACAACGCAATAATCAGCCGTTCAACGGTATTTGAATTCAAGCCCGTCACACCTGAACAGATACAGCCTGCCATAAAACGCGCCTTCGATATAATGGCTGAGGATATGGGCGTTTCAATCGCGGCGGAAGATGGCGTGGTAGAACATATCGCACGCGGCTGCGGCGGCGATGTGCGCAAGTCGGTAAATACGGTGGAGCTGTGTGTGCTTTCTGCTGATACTGATGCAGCAGGCGGGCTTCTGGTAAGAATGGAAACTGTTCGTCAGCTGACACAGCGCAGTAATATGCGATATGACAGGGAAGGCGACGAGCATTATGATATTCTCTCGGCTTTGCAGAAGTCTATTCGCGGTTCAGATGAGAATGCGGCTCTCCACTATGCGGCGCGGCTCATCGAAGCAGGGGATATTATCTCGCTTTGCCGCAGACTTCTTGTCATAGCCAGTGAAGATGTGGGTCTTGCATATCCTATGGCGGCTGTCATAACCAAATCCTGCGTTGATTCAGCGCTTCAGCTGGGACTGCCCGAAGCAAGGATACCTTTGGCAGAAGCTGTAATAATGCTGGCAACTTCACCAAAGTCAAACAGTGCAGAATCAGCCATTGATGCCGCACTTGCCGATGTGAAGAGCAGCGGCGCTCTCGATTTTCCGCGTCACCTGCAAAACAAACACTTTGACGGCGCAGAGGCAGAAGTCAAGGGTCAGCACTATCTGTATCCCCATGACTATCCTAACCATTGGGTCGCACAGCAGTACCTGCCCGATGCGCTCAAAGATCATGTTTACTATCAATATGGTGAAAACAAAGCTGAACAGTCAGCCAAAGCCTATTGGCAGAAGATAAAGGGCAAAGATCAGTGATAGTTATGCGGTTGAGTTATTCTGAACATCAGCACTGGCTCGTCAAGCAAATCAACTTGTCACGCTAAAATGGTATAATGATATAACTATAAAAAGGCATCGCAGAGGTAATGTACATAGTCAGACAGGATAATATACTATTATATAATAGTATATTATCAGAAAACCATCAAGCAATATAACTTGACATGCGTTCAAATAGAACAGCGCAGAGAGCCAAATGCTCTTCTGCGCTGTTTTTGCACTTGTTCAGAATACTGAAACCATCATTCTGCCGCTTTCTTTTGTTGAGTATTCCCACCTGTCAAGTCTGCCTGAATTGATAAAATAATTTATCTTTTCAGGAAAGCAAAGGTTCTCAAAAACATCGACGATTATCAGCTTGACTTTCATCTTATCGGGAATAAGTGCCTTGATGTAGACGCTTGCTGCCTGTCCTGCGTGAATGCCTTCTTTAGGTTCGGCAAGCCCTGCCAGATTTGGCGCAAGTTCAATGAAGATACCGTATGGCTCTACCGAACGTATCACACCGCCCACCGTTTCACCCGCCGAAAAAAGCGAAGCGTTCTGCGCCCATGTGCCTAACAGTTCCTTGTGTGTCAGGCATATCCTGCCGTTTTCAATGTTCTTTACCGCCGCGTAAATATCCTGCCCGTTGAAAAATCTGTCATTGGGGTGGGAAATGCGTGATACCGAGATAGCATCTATCGGTATCAGTGACGGTATGCCGCAGCCTATATCGACGAATGCCCCGAAAGGTTCAAGATGGGTAACTTTTGCAGGTATCACATCGCCGCACTTCAGATGGGATATGTAGTTTTCCATGCATTCCTGCTGTGCCGCACGCCGCGACAGCAACGCTGTGATACCCTCAGCGCTGTCAAATATATCTGTCACCTTAAAGCAGACTGTCTTGTTGACCCTTGATAGCAGAGCTATATCACGGGTAGTGCCTCCTGCTATGCCCAGCGCACCTTCTTCGCGCGGGATAATCCCCTTACCGAATGGCAGTTCGACTATCAGATCATGCTCTGCGGTACACATCACCGCATGCCCCTCAAGTGTCAGCCCGCCTGCCATCGCCTCTGCAAGATTTTCTCTGCTGCGCAGATAATATTGGTTTTCAGGCGAGTTGAAAACACGCCCCTCGGGTAGATAATTTGTCATTTTTTGCACCTCTTTCTTGCACTGTGAAAATATTAAAGTCAGCGCATTTAAAGTTTTGTAAGATTTATCTTTAAACGTAATTATTTCTGTGGTATTATATTATGCAAAATGCTGTGGCAGTATCACTTGAGATATTGTCGAATTGTATAAAACTCCGTTATTGGCTGTCGGATACTTGACAAATTCTTTTTGCTGTGTTAAACTATTCACATTGTTTGTAATTGCTTTGTAACCTTTTGGCTGATCTCAGGGTTTTGCGGTTACATTTTGGTACACTAAGATTATTATTCAGGAGACTTATTCAGGAGACAGAAAATATCATGCGGCAGATGATCTTCTGCCGAATAATCGAAAGGGTGTGAAACGGCAGGTTTTCCGATGGAAGATAGATAGACCAGTGGTGAGCCGAGTCAGATTTGAATGAGTTTTATCAGAAGAAAAAGGGTAGTTTTAAAAAAGCTGGCAGTGATGCTGCTGACAATGGCAGTGCTGTTTGTTATGACCGACCTCAGCGGGATAAAAGCGTCAGCGCTTTTGTCGTCAAATGTGGCTGTTCCCACATGGGTAAACGAAAAGACCTATGATTCAGCATACACACATCCGTTCAACCGCCAGACAGATACCATAATCCTCCACTGGAACAAGACAGTGGGTGCTAACAGGTATCAGGTATATATCTACGGCGGAAAATATAAGAGCTGGACAAGATACTGCACGACCACCCGCAACAATGTAACTGTTAAAAATCTTCAGAGAGCCACAGCGTTTCAGTTCCGTATCAGGGCTATCTATTCGGATAACAGCTATTCAGCCTTCTCAAAGGTGCAGAAGATCTGCACTGCCCGCATGAATTACGATCAGGCAGGGTGGGAAGCTATGTGTCGTATAGTTTACCACGAAGTCGGCAGGATAAATGACGATATGTGGGACAGACCGATAGTTTATGTTGCCGATTGTGTGGCAAACCGCTTTGTTGCGGCAAAGTATCTCAACGATCCCCTTTGGGCACCATATTACCGCAATTATTACGATATTCAGTCAATAATCTACCGCAGCGGCGGATTTATGTCAGATTACGGTCTTACAAGAGATGGCTGTGATTATGGCTATGTTCCGCAGAAAGTCAAGCTGGCGGTATGGGGCGCGACTTACGCTCAGCCATCGTATAAGGGTATCGAGAATGATTATACTGTATTCTACTGGTGCAATACCGGCTACTATCAGTCCAGCTATAAGATAGCCTATTCTTTCAGGATACCGTGGGGTTATTTCTCGATATGGAGAGAATTCTGGGGATAACCATATATGAAAAAAAGCAAGCCTTACCGTCAGTGCGGTAAGGCTTTGTTATTTGTGTAAAAAAATGTACTTTATCCTGCGGCTGTGAAAGTGATCTCTGTTTTTTGTATCGTGTGAGTCAGCCTGATGCTGAACAGATGATGTATTCTTTCAGCTCCGAAAGAAATTCCTTGCTTATGCCGCTGACATACAGCAGCTGAAGATAGCTTTCGTATCTGCCGCCCAGCTGTTCTCTGACATCAAGTATCATTTCGGCAAGTTCCTCGTCGATGAGCAGTTTTTCCATAAGCTCCTGCTTGTCTGCCGTGTTTATATCGACTTGCTGACGTTCGGTCTCGGGGGAACTCACAGTTATCTCGGCTGTACTGATCGTTTCGGTGGAGGTGATCTCAGTAACAGTTGTTTCCGCAGGTCTTTCGACTTGCGGTGCATCGGTGACGGCAGTTGCGGCAGGTGTTTCTTCGGCAGGCGTTTCTTCGGCAGGCGGAGAATAGTCCTCCTCTGCCACATACAGATATTCACGAAGATGCTCCAGCCTGTTCTCGCCTATTCCCGATATTTCAAGCAGCTGCTCCATGTACGTTATCCTGCCGAGTTCGTCTCTCAGCCCGAGTATCGCTCCCGCAGTGCTTTCTCCCACGCCGTCAATAGCAGTAAGCTCGTCGAATGTCACCTGATTTATGTCTATGGGGAAGCAGATCGTGATAGTCTCTTCCGATGATCTTGTGGTCTTGACGGGCTTTGATGTCGTGGCTTTCGTTGTTTTCTTTGTGGTCTCAGCAGGCTTTTTGGCGGTGGTGACTTTGTTTTTTGAAGTCGTTGTCGTTTCGGCTTTTTTCTTCTTTGTGTATGAGCTTGCTCTGCTGTCACGTTTGCTGTTTTCTTCTGCCGATGTATCTTCTTCGGAAGATGCCTTGTAGACCACGACGGTCTTGTTATCAGACTTTCTCAGTTGTGCAGAGATAACAGCAGAGATCAGCAGTGCTGCTGCCAGCACCGCGTAAAGCCAGTACTCTTTCACCTTTTTTCTGAGTCCGTCATTCATAGCTTACCCCTCTAACATAGCGTTGAGCCTGTCAAGCATCTCCTGAAGCCATACTCTGTTGATCCCGGGTCTTTCATCGTAGCAGAGGATACCCCTCATGGGAGTATCTTTCAGCATGGCAAGTGCCAGTTCCATCGAATTTGAGCCAAGCCCGTCGCCGTTCATGTCGGTCATGCCCTTGCAGAACTTGTCTATCAGCCCGCCGAAAACTTCCTTGCCCTCGCTGCATGAAAGCACATCTCCCACAGTGCTGTTGAATGTGAAATGCACAGGCAGTTTCGCAGTGCCGTTCACATATACCGACTCTGTCAGCCTTATGTCGCGGGAAGATGCACCCACCATTATCTCAAATTCGCCGTACTCAACGAACCAGTCGTTTATTGCAGTTTCGTAGTAGGCGAAAGCACGCTTGTCAAGGCTGAACACTACCTTTCTGCTCTCGCCTGCTTTAAGGGTGACTTTCTCGAAACCTTTGAGTTCCTTGACGGGGCGCATCACCGATGACTCCTTGTCGCCCACATAAAGCTGTACCACCTCAGAACCTGTGCGGCTGCCCACATTTGTCACTGTACAGCTTACAGTCAATGTCTGATCCTCGTTTATCTCATTCTCGGAAATGATGAGGTCGCTGTACTCGAACTTCGTGTACGAAAGTCCGAAACCGAACGGGAATCGCACTTCCATCTTCTTTTTGTCGTAGTACCTGTAACCAACGAATATGCCCTCATTGTAGCTGACTTCATCGCCCACTCCGGGAAAATTCAGGTAAGACGGGTTGTCCTCCAGCTTCATGCACCAGCTCTCAGCCAGTCTGCCGCAGGGGTCGGCATCACCGAAGAGCAGTTCGCAGGTGGCTTTGCCCACGCCCTGTCCGCCAAGATACATCTCCAGCAGAGCCTTTATATTGCCGATGAACGGCAGCTCAACAGGCGAACCGTTGTGCAGTACCACGATGATGTTCTTGTTGACCTTGTATATCTCGTTTATCAGTTCTATCTGGCAGTCGGGCATGCGCATGTGAGTCCTGTCATAGCCCTCAGACTCGAAACTCTCGGGAAGTCCGGCAAAGATAACCACCTTGTCGTTGTACTTTGCGCAATCGACCGCCTGTTCAAGAAGTTCGGGAACAGTTCTGTCCTCTTCGGTGATGTAGCCCTGTGCATACTCGACCTTGCAGTAGTCTTTTACAGCCTCCAGCGCCGAAACTGCCTTAAAGGAGTTTATATGCGAACTTCCGCCGCCCTGATAGCGCGGCTTGGCGGCAAACTCACCGATGAAGCATATCTTGTCGTTCCTGTCAAGCGGGAGTATATCGTCATCGTTTTTTAGCAGTACCGCGCACTGTGCTTCTATCTTTGCGGCGAGTTCGTGGTGTGCTTCCATATCCCATTTTGTCGGTGTGCGGCTCTCTTCTGCTTTGTCTGCCAGCCGCAGGACGCGCTCTGCGCACTTGTCCACAGCTTTCATGCTCAGCTTGCCGCTGTTGACTGCATCAACTATCAGTCTGTCGTTTTTGCCGAAGCTGGCGGGCATTTCCAGATCAAGTCCCGCTTTAACGCCTTCGACCCTGTCATCGACTGCTCCCCAGTCGCTCATAACAAGACCGTTATAGCCCCAGTCATTTCGCAGAACATCGGTCAGCAGCCACTTGTTCTGTGACGAGTGGTAGCCGTTTATACGGTTGTAGGAACACATTATCGTCCAGGGGTCAGCCTGCTTTACGGCTATCTCGAACGGCGCGAGGTATATCTCTCGCAGTGTGCGCTCGTCTATGCGCTCGTTGATCGTAAGGCGGCGGTTCTCCTGATTGTTGGCGGCGAAATGTTTCAGCGATGTGCCCACGCCTTTGCTCTGCACGCCCTTGATGTGTGCCGCCGCCATCTCACCTGCCAGGTACGGGTCCTCCGAGAAATACTCGAAATTTCGTCCGCAGAGGGGCGAACGCTTGATGTTGCAGCCGGGTCCCAGTATGACAGAAACGTTCTCTGCCTGACATTCTTCGCCCAGTGCTTTGCCCATCATGGTCAGCAAATTCCTGTCAAAGGAACATGCCAGCGCACATGCTGTCGGAAAGCAGACTGCCTTTATAGCTTCGTTGGGGTTTGCTGAACCCTCTGCATTTTTGCGCAGACCGTGAGGACCGTCAGATACCATTATCTGCGGTATCGCCAGCCGTTCGACTGCTTTGGTGTGCCAGAAATCAGCGCCCGAAAGCAGGCTTGCTTTTTCTTCGATAGTAAGTTCTTTGAGTATTTTTTTGATGTTCAATATCATTACCTCCATTCGTTCAAGAGATCGTTGTAAAATTTTTTCAGTCCATTGATGTTATTGATAAGCCTGTCCACAGACGACCTGTCTGCCTGAGATCCTGCGCTCTGTGCTAAAAAACAGATCGCATGGGAGACAAATCGCCTATAAACGTTCTTTTTCACCCTTTTGCAAATATTTCGCTATCAGTTCCTCCAGTGCTTCGGCAAAGCTGTTATTCTGTGCATCTGTACGCTTTTTAGGACCTTTCAGGTGCTTGCCGCTGCGCATCAGCTTTTTGTTCAGGTGTCTTGTCATTAGCATGCTGTCTATATTGTCGTTGGTGTAGACTATGCCGTTCTGGTTCAAAGCATGTGCCCGCTTTGAAAGGCACATCGCCGCCAGTCCGTAGTCCTGCGTGACGGCTATATCGCCCGCACTCATCATGTTGACCAGTTTGAAGTCTGCGCTGTCAGCGCCCTTGTCAACGGTCACTACCTCAGCATCATAGCCCGAAAATTCGTGGGAAGTATCGCAAACTATCGTCACGGGGATATGATGTTTTTGGGCTATGTTCACAGTCAGCCTGACGACAGGGCAGCCGTCAGCGTCAATGAAAATGCGCATCAGTCATCTTCCTCGCCCTCAATGTAGAAAGTAGCTTCCATATCGGCGATATGTGCCGCCAGCGCCAGCGGGAACATGCCCAGCGCCCTGCCGATGGTGTTGACATTCTCTTCGCCCGAAAAGCCCATGTGCCAGCGTATCGCCATAGCTTCCTCGCGGGTGAGGCGCATGTAGCTGCTGACTATGTAGACTGATTTCTCACCATGACCGTAGGGGAGTGTGTCGTGGTACTCGTAGTAGGGGACTTTCTCCCAGACACCCGTTGCGTCGTTCTTCTTGTTGCGGAAACTGGTCCTGTAAAGATTTACCTTGCATATATCGTGCAGCAGCGCCACTACCGCGATGCTTTCTTCGGGGTAAGAAAGACCGTATTCGTCCTTGACGCGGTTTCTTTCGAGATAGGCTTTCAGGCAGTCGTAAACATGCAGGCTGTGGTCACACAGACCGCCCTCGTAAGCGCAGTGGTAGCGTGTAGAAGCGGGCGCAGTGAAAAAGTCGCTGTTCTCGCTCATAAGAAAGTTCAGAAGTTTGTCAGAACCCGCGCGGGTTACGTTTGTTTTGTAAACTTCAATAAATCTTTCTTTGTTCTCTTCAATGTTTGACATAAGTTAACCTCCGTTGTATAAAATGGACAAATCTTTACTTGTAGTATAACATATTTTTTAGCAAAAGTAAAGCCGCTCAGTGAAAAAAGTGGTCATTTAAAGTAAACGACATAAAAAATATGGCTATCCCTTTAGCGCATCGGCTGAAAATTCAGTAAATAAAAGGATAATTGAGCGCCCCATATCTTAGTTTCTTTAAAACCGTTTTTGGGTGGTGTGTCAGCGGGATAACCACAAAATATATAAAAAGGGGATATGCCCGCCGCTGTGAACTGCGGTGAAGCATATCCCTTTTACAGTGTTTTATCATTCAAACAAATGATCTATGATAGCATCAATAAACATCTCTATGGTAGCCTCATATTCCTCCTCGTACAGCTTATCCTTTCCGTGACGTATCAGCGAGATGGACTTGGTGAAATTTGCAAATACCTTCCAGTTCACATTCGGTTTTAGAACCGAAAGACAGCTAAGCACCCACTTTGAAGTCTGTTCGTCATTCCTTTCGTTTTTCCAGTATTCCTCCTTCCAGCGTGAACGGAGGATATTGATCTCCTCGTCGCTGAGATACTGAAAAACGTCATTATCCTCCAGATATATCCTGCGAAGGTATTGTCTGAATTTCTCCCTGTCGGCTTTGCCTTCGGCGGTAAGCTCCTCAAATGCAGCCTTAACAGATTGCCTTTTGTAGACCACAAGCTGATAGATGAATTCTTCTTTAGACGGGAAAAAGTTGTAGAATGTTCCTGTGGCGATACCTGTTTTTTTTGCGATCTCCGAAACAGAAGTTTTTTTCATTCCGTGCTGTTTTATCAGCTCAAATCCGGTTTCCAAAAGCTGAATGCGGACTCTGTCACGCCCCACTTTATCGAATATCTGCGGCATATTTTGTCATTTCCTTTCTTTATCTGTGTTTTTAGTATACACCAAAATTCATGTTTTGTCAATGAATCTTTCGACAAAAATATTCATTTAGTACTTGACAATGCAGTTAGTGTATGCTAATATAGATACAATGAATATATAATCCAATATATTCATTTATTCTGTTTAGAAGGAAGTGAACGCTTATGGCGTTATTGGAGATCAAAGGATTGCAGAAAGCATTCAAGGACGTAAAAGCTGTGAACGGCGTTGATCTCAGCATCGAAGAACGGGAGATACACGGCATTTTAGGTCCGAACGGTGCGGGAAAAAGTACGACCATCGGCTGTCTGCTTGGACTGATACCCTATGATTCGGGAAAGGTAATCTTTGAAAACGGTGTCGGGATAAAGAAATGGAGCAAAAATATCGGCTATGTTCCGCAGGATCTTGCGATATATCCAGACCTGACCGCAAAGGAGAATGTACGTTTTTTCTGTTCGCTTTACGGTTTTGGCGGCGAGGAACTCAACGCAAAAGTGCAGAAAGCACTGGAACTTGTGGGACTGGTAGATGTTGCGGATAAAAGGGCAGGGGAGTTTTCGGGCGGTATGAAGCGCAGGCTCAACCTTGCCTGCGGTATCGCCCATTCGCCGAAGCTCATCATCATGGACGAGCCGACCGTGTTTTCATGCTCCTGCTGCCGATACTTCTGATCTCCATATTCAGCTTTGCACAAGGGCTACAAGCAGGAGCTTGTGGACACCATGCTGTCGCTCTATCGTTCGCCGCTGATTGCAGCACTGAACAAGATGAAAATACCGAGAGCCGCCACACTGTCACTGAAGGTATTGTTCCGCTTCATGCCCACCCTTGCAGAGGAATACCGCCATATCCGTGAATCGCAGAAAATTCGGGGGATCGGAATTTCGGCTGTCAATGTACTATGCAATCCGTTAATGACCGCCGAATGTATCCTTGTCCTGATGCTGATACGTGCAAGCAAGGTCGCTGATGAGCTTTCAGCATCGGTGCAGGTGCGTGGCATGAAGCTGGGCGGCGCATATTCTTCTTACAGAAAAGCAGAGATAGGCGGCAGGGATATTGTGCTTATGATACTCGGGACAGCCGCTGCTGCGTTGACGATCACAGCAGATATTATTTTTCGGAGGGGTTAGCTTGCTGATAGAATTAAATGATATTTCCTTTTGCTATGTCGGTACACATGATAAGAGCCTGAAAAATGTATCTTTGTCCGTAAATGTGGGTGAATTTATACTGCTGACAGGTGAAAGCGGCTGCGGAAAAACCACCCTTACACGAATACTAAATGGTTTGTGTCCGCAGTTCTATGACGGCGAGATCAGCGGAAGTTATTTGCTTGACGGTGAAAATGCGCTTGATATGGAGCTTGACGAGATCGGCAGCCATATCGGAAATGTATTTCAAGACCCTCGCAGTCAGTTTTTCGCTTCAAATGTTACAGACGAGATCGTGCTTGCGATGGAAAACAGAAATTATCCCCATGATCTGATGGAGAGCCGATTGCAGGAGTTCAGCACGCTTCTCGATATCGGAAATTTGCTTGACAAAGACCTTCTGAAACTGTCAAGCGGAGAGAAGCAAAAGGTCGCAGTGGCGGCCGCCTGCGTGACAAAGCCGAAAATTCTGGTGCTTGATGAACCTTCTGCCAATCTCGATGCCGAAGCAGCAGAACAGCTCGGAAAAATGCTGAAAACACTGAAAGCGCAGGGGGTCACGATCATCATATCCGAGCATCGGCTTTCATATCTCGCAGAGCTGACCGACAAAATGGTACTCATGGAGAACGGTGAAATCGCAGGCATATACAGCGGCGAACAGGCAAGGGCTTTTTCTGCGGAAAAGATGTGTGAAATGGGACTGCGGCTCTTTTATCCGCAAGCGAAGAAAGTTATATCCGGCTGTACAGAGAGCGAGCCATACTTGCAATTGAATGACATAGTCTGCAAGCGCGGGAAGATGACAATTCTCGATCACATCACATTGAGCGCAGTAAAGGGTAAGATAATTGCAATTATCGGCAGGAACGGTGCAGGAAAGACAACGCTTTGCAAAATTGCGGCAGGGCTGCTGAAAGAAACCTGCGGCGATGTCATACTAAATGGCGCTGACCTGAACCGCCGCAAAAGAATGCAAAGCTGCTTTTTCGTTGGACAAGACCCGGATCATCAGCTATATGCCCCTACCGTACTTGACGAAGTTCTTTTGAACAGAAAGAAAACTCCTGAAAATATCCGAAAAGCCGAACAGCTTTTGGAACAGCTTGACCTTTCGGCATTTTCGGAGAGACACCCTGCATCGCTTTCGGGCGGACAAAAGCAGCGTGTCCTCCTGGCGGCTGCGCTCATGTGGGAGCGTTCGGTTTTAATACTCGATGAGCCGACAAGCGGTCTTGACGGAAAGCATATGCGGGAAATGGCAAAACTGCTGCGGAGTATTGCCGACAGCGGTGCTTGTGTACTGATCATCACGCACGATACCGAACTAATCAATATCTGCGCTGATTTTGTTTATAAAATGTACAGACCTTAATTAATGCAGTAAACCGTTTCGCATAAGTCTGTTTCGGTATTATGGCGCGCGCCACAATGACAGCATACTCTATTGGAACTGAATAACAGACAAAGACCTGAGATCTGCCTGCACAAGCATTTCTCAGGTATTTTCTTTTCAGGCGTTCGGTATTTTGCACTGCAAGCTAAAACGACTTTGAGGGCTTTTGGTTTTACAGGACGATCGAGCAGAGGTCTGCTCGGCAATACCTTGAGGCAGTAAAACATATTATGCCGATCGCGGCACGAACTTGTTTGTGCGGTGAACATTGTCCCAAGCCTTAGCGAACTCGGTGCCCTCACGCTCCAACTGTGAGAACACTGCAAAACGGTCAGCATGTATCTCCCCGCAGGTGTGCGGTAAGCTCTTTATCTTGCTGAGAGCCACTTGACATCTCTGCGAAAATCATGTATAATAAATCATAGTAATATAATAGACTAACTATGTTTAGGCGGTGGAGTATGTTAAACCAATTTTCAAGAACGCAGTTACTGCTCGGCAAGGAGAGCATGGAGCGCCTGCAAAATGCCCGTGTGGCAGTGTTCGGAATCGGCGGTGTGGGCGGATATGTCTGTGAGGCGCTGGTGCGAAGCGGCGTGGGTGCTTTTGATCTTATCGACGATGACAAGGTCTGCCTGACCAATCTGAACCGTCAGATAATTGCGACCCGAAAAACTGTCGGGCAGTACAAGGCAGAGGTCATGCGTGAGCGCATACTGGAGATCAACCCCGATGTGGAGGTGAACATTCACAAGTGCTTTGTCCTTCCCGAAAATATTGACGATTTTCCCTTTGCAGATTATGACTATGTGGTCGATACGGTGGACACCGTTTCGGCAAAGCTGGCGCTTATTACGAAATGTCAGGCGCTTGATGTACCTATCATCAGCTGTATGGGTGCAGGAAACAAGCTGGACGGCAGTCGGTTCCGTGTTGCAGATATTTATGATACCAAGGTTTGTCCCCTTGCAAGGGTGATGCGGTATGAGTGCCGAAAACGTGGTGTGAAGTCGCTGAAAGTGGTCTACTCCGAGGAAAAGCCCACAAGACCGCTGGAAG
This sequence comes from uncultured Ruminococcus sp., assembly GCF_902762735.1. Taxonomy (GTDB): domain Bacteria; phylum Bacillota; class Clostridia; order Oscillospirales; family Ruminococcaceae; genus Hominimerdicola. The sequence continues at coordinate 446 of NZ_CACWPP010000015.1, read as the reverse complement.
ATATGTCGATAAGCTGTCGGACACACTGTATCTGTCCGCCCGGTACAAAGCACAAATGTACTGAGCGAAGAGATATTCCCGGAAGCGTGGCATTCGTGACGTCCATAGCAGGACTGCTGATCGCGGGCGAAGTCGTGAAAGACCTGACATCTATTGAAAACGCTAAGGAGAAAAAAAGCAAATGAGTGAAAACACAAATCCGTATGAGCTGTCCACGGTCACGACCTACCGCAAGGAGATCTGGAACCGATTTGTCAAGGGCATCAACACATATAAGCTGATAGAGCCGAATGATAAGATCGCGGTCTGTATCTCGGGAGGAAAGGATTCTATGCTGATGGCGGTGCTGATGAAGCGCTTGCAGAGATATTCCAAATTCCCGTTTGAGGTGGAATATCTCGTCATGGATCCGGGCTACAATGCGATCAACCGCCGCAAGATCGAGG
>NZ_CACWPP010000014.1 GCF_902762735.1 uncultured Ruminococcus sp. | reverse complement strand
TAGGAGATACCATTTTTGTCTCTTCTTAGGCAGAATGTATGGATTTCTTACTTGTTTTTCTACTTTTTGCCCATTGACATTTTACCGTAGGACTCCAACGTTTGATAAATAATAAAAAAGACGTTACAGCAGACAAATAATCTGCTAAAACGTCTTTGTTTTAAATTATATTATCATTTAAAAGCTGAAATGTCAATGATATTGTGTATAGTTTTAAAAACTTATAATTACTATTTACAAATATAAAGTTGAAAATGTATGATATATGTATTCTTAATTAAACCTGAGTGAGTAAGGTGAACACCGTAAAAATGATGATCAAATATTAAACCCCAAAGAATCTTGAATAATACTATAAGAATCTACATAGATGCCGATAGCCGAATCTTTAAATTGTTATCATCATTTCCTCATTTTCAATATTGTGGTAGATATGACTTTCGTTATGATCAATTGCATAAACCATAACAACATCGGAAAGTTCCTTACCACCTTCAAATTCGCTCACGATATTTCTGAATTTTTTAAGTCTTTCAGGAGCATACTGTATCACTTTTTCATTGTGAAATACAGCCGTATAGAATATTTCGGCTTCTACAAGATCCTGAAAAATATGACTGCCATAGGAAAGTTCAGGATTGTACCCTGCTTTTGTTTCCTCTACCTCACAGACAACTGAAAATGTACTGATGTCTGAAAAAGCTGTCGGAACACCAAGCTCTGGTGATGAAGTTCCCACTCTGCCCGGAACGATAAGCATCATTTTCTTACTTTCATTACGATAATACCAGTTTATACGACCAATCAGATTTGCAACGAGCGTTTTCTTATTGTAGGGCATATGGTAGTATGCTATAGGATCAACATAAACGATCAGATCAAGCTCAGATGCCTTAGACATTCCCATAGATGCACCTTTGCTGTGCAGAAGAATTCTTTCTTGTGGAATATCTTTCGGTACAGATATACCCGTCGTCCCTTTGATAAGCTGTAATGGACGGCACTGCAAAAGGTCTATTGTATATTCTCCGTTTTCGGATAGATTGATCGTAAATTCCGTATCTACGGGATATTCATATTCTTCCTGTATACTGTGCAGCATTCTTTTCATTTGCTCCATCAGTATCTGATGATCTACCAGCCCCTTGCAGGAAATGAATTTGACATTTCGCCCACGTCCCATTTCACGGAGTCTGCTCTCTGCATCGAAATCATGTTCAAGAAGAAGCTTATCCAGATAATTCGGGATAACAGGCTCTATTTTTTCAAATGGCAGCTTTTCAAGACACAGCGAGGTTGTGTTTATCACTTCCGCTTTCCCCTGTGAAAATCTGTGTTTATCTGCTGATGAAGAATAGAGCGAGCGCTGAGGCATATCCAGATTCACGATACGGGGATAGGAACCTTCTGTACGGTCAACTGCCGATGTACCGAGTCCCATGACAAGCCTAAGCATACCTGCATTAGGGTCACAGTCTTTCATGATGCGGTATGGACTGTATGAGTATCCTACTCCTGCCGCACAGGGCATATAGTAATTTCCATAGTAAGAGCCTGAAACACGCTGTACCAGAAGCGCCATCTGCTCATCACGCTTATCAAGTCCACGCCGTTTTCTGTAATCCAGTGCGGAAAGACTCATTGTGCTTGCATATACGGTCTTTACTGCTTTTTCAAACTCTGTAAGACGTTCTTCGGCTGTTCCTCTGTTAGTGCAGAATACAGATTCATACTTGCCTGCAAACGCATTCCCGAATCCGTCCTCAAGAATGCTGCTTGAACGTACAATATATGGGTCATGACCATAATACTCGATAATTCTCATGAATTGCTCTTTCAGTCCGTCGGAAAAGATGCCCTTCATCAGCTTTCCGGAAAATTCGTCTGCAAGAGAAAAATAGCCTTCCTCTGTTCTTTGACGTACCCGCATATCCCAAAATTCATTGTCAACGATATAGGTGTAGTAAACGTCCGAGCCAACGTAAAACGAGTCATGAGGTTCAAGCACATCAGCGATGTCTGCCTCCTTGTTGCCGATGATCGCCCTTGCAAGGAGCATTCCGCAGGCTTTCCCACCTATCATACCCGTTCCTATCATGTGATCCCTAACTTCAAAATAATCTATCGGCTTAAAATGCTTTTTTACCAGTTCACGCATTTTTGAATCACGGCTCATCATGATATTACACATTTTCTCGCAATCGGCAGATATATCATGTCCGTTGTCATACAGTATCTTTGCATGGGTAAAGAATCTGTCCCATGAGTCTGCATATTGCTCATCAGCAGAGCGTTGAGCATGACCAAGTGCCTGATAAAATCTGCTTGACCTTACACCGTCAAGTATCGGGCGGAATGCGCCGCTATCTTCATCATATGTATGGGGCAGAAACATGGTATCTGAATTTCTGTTCCAAACCTTTTCAGGACGGACATACACAGTTTTGCTGTCAGAATAAACGTCTAAAAACAACTGCGTCGTGTCCAATATCTTATTGATCGAATGCACGGAATGCTTTCCACGAATGATAGGAAAAAAAGCGACCGTATCAAGTTCAAACAAAAAAGGACAGGTGACACGGAAGAAGTTTCCCATCATAAGGTCAGTCGCCCAAGCTACCTGCAGCTCAGATAGGCAGTCAAATACATAGAAGGTATCCTTGCCCTCTTGCTCAATGATAGAATGTATATCTACTGTGAAAGTTTCAAAACGATGTGAAAGCGGTATCTGTTTTATTTTCACACCCGGCATATCAGTGATCAGCGGTTCATGACTGGCAAAACGAAAATAGATAATATTCCTTTTGTCTGCGATAGCTTGCTTCAAATATGGTCGCATGAATAAGACGAATTCCTCAATTTTGGAAACACGCCATACCACATTATCACCAAGTCTGATATGATCAAGTGCCGTGTCCATTTCGGAAATACCGGAACTGATTTTATCAAATGCTGCCATATTGACACCTCCATTAACTTTTTCGTGAATGTGCAAAAAACGGCACTGAAATAATCAGCGCCGTTGCTCAATGCTATAAGTACATTATATCACATGAAATATTATTCTGTCAAGCTCTTAAACAAAATAAATTCCTTTCTAATAAATTATCCATATATACAAATAAGAACTGTTATATTGATTACCTACTGTTATCTCTCTTCTTGAACTTCTCTCATAAAAGCCACGCCGTCTTTGAAGCCGATCCTGTAGGCAGCTCTCATCTCAGCGGCGGCAGTCTCGCTCACACAGTCCAGTATCTTGTGAAACACACCAATCTGCTCCTCACTCAGCGAATCTTCAAAGGGTATGCAGAGAGCGTTGAACTCGTCAGAAAACTCAGCGGAGTGAATTTCACCCTGTCTGTAATTGTACATCGCATCAATCATTTGTATCTGTCCTTTCGGTTTTATAGTGTAAAACCAACCGTCCAAACTTTACCAAATAATCGTTGCTAAGGTGTTGCTTACGGCACAGCATTCTCCAATGCATGCCAACTAATTATGAATTATGAATTCATTTCTTGATGTTTCCTTGACGCGAAATGTTCAGCAGTATGCCCATCTCTGCCAGCTGTATGATGAGCGCTGTTCCGCCATAACTGAAAAAGGGTAATGAGATACCCGTATTAGGGAACGCATTCGATGCCACCATTATGTTGAGGAACGCCTGCAAGCCTATCTGTATCGTGATACCCGCCGCTACCAGCATCCCAAAACGGTCTTTCGCATTAGCCGCTATATAAAAGCCCCTCAGTACAAATATGACAAAAAGGACTACTACTACCAGCGCACCCACAAAACCCAGTTCTTCACAGATTATCGCAAATACAAAGTCGTTCTGCGCTTCGGGAAGATAAAGGAATTTCTGCTTTGACTCTCCAAATCCCAGCCCGAACCAGCCGCCCGAACCTATCGCAAGAAGCGAGTTGTATGTCTGCCATGTCGAATTCTGTATGTCGCCCTCAGGATTTCTCCAGCTCGTTATTCTGTCCTGAATGTATGAGAACTTTCCTATCAGCAGAAGTCCCACAAATGCTATCACTGCCACCAGTGCCAGTATGCCCATGAATTTCCAGAATGTCTTTGCAGGCATGCCGCTCACGAACATCATGCTGACACCGATAACGCCTATTATCATTACCGCCGAAAGATGCCTCTGCATCGCCAGCACAACCACCGTCAGTCCCATTATTACCATGAACGGTATCACACAGAATTTCCAGTTATCGAACTTGGGGAAGTTCACCGCCATGATATACGCAAATATCATTATAAACGCGACTTTCAGCAGTTCCGACGGCTGGAACTGCACAAATCCCAGATCTATCCAGCGGCTCGCATCAGCCGTTGACGAACCGAACAGCGCCGCGTAGATACACACCCCGTACATCACTATGTAAAAGAGGTAGCACACCCACGTATTCTGGAAAAAGTGGTAATCCCACACCGATGCCACCAGCATTGTCACCAGCCCGATACCTGCGAACATAAGCTGTTTTTTGGCATAGTAATAGCCGTCGCCCATGTCGTTCTGTCCCCATGCATATGATGCTGAGAACATCATCAGCACGCCAAAGCTCAGCAGTACCAGTATAAGTATCAGAAAAGGCATATCAACGCCGTGCCTTATCGACTTGAAATTCAGGTTGAGTTTTTTTCTCGCCTGAGCCACAGGCTGTCTGTGTCCCAGTGTCAGACCGCCATCGCGGTCGCGGTAGATTCCTTTATCAGCCATTGATGCTTTCCCTCCGATAAAGCATTTGTTATAAGCGGTTATCCCGCTGACTCACCACAAAAAAAAGCGGTCTTACAAAACATAAAGTGATCGGCGTATGTCTTTCAGCCGTTGTGCTGAAAGGATAGCCGTATCGTTATATGGTCATATCTTTTGTGAGGTAATTTTGCCGCCCGTCAGCCGACAGCGAGTTTCGCTTCGTATATGCTGTAAGCCGCCGCCCCTGCGCAGAACACCGCCTGCGCCGCCGCGAAAACCGCCATTATGCGGCTCTCCGTCCACCCAATGTTTCTCAGGTGTTCATGGAGCGTCGCGCCCTTGAACAACAGCTTCTTTTTCCTCGCAAATACAGCCCGCTGAAGCAGATGCACCAAAAGTTCCGTGACGGCGGCGGCACAGCTGAACAGCACAGCGCCGTGAAGTCCCGAAAGCACCATTATCCCGCACATCGCACTGCCCAGAAACATTCCGCCCGACTGCCCCGTGTACAGCTTTGAGGGCTTTAACCCCCATATAAGATAGCCCGCACAGCTTCCCGCCGCGCAGAGGCTAATGAGTCTCACAAGCTCCCGCCTGCCGTCACCGAAGGCGGCGAAAAGCCCTAAAAAGCCCACGAACATCACCATAGCGCAAAGCCCGTCGATGCCCGTGTCGTGTATGCCGCGCTGACAGTCTGTTATCTCCACAGCTGTTATCAGAACCGTCATTATTATCGCATTCAGCGGTATGCCCGCCCAAGAAAGGTCAATATACCCCCACCGAAAAGGCAGAAGCACCATACCGCAGTCATAGCCGAAAAGCCCCATCAGCGCCACAAAACCCGCGCTGACCACCAGCTTCACCGCCACGCGGTAACTGCTCTTCATACCGATGCCGCCCCGCACATCGCGGTCATAGTCCTCAGCAAGACCCACCGCCGTCATAAGACCTGTGTACATCACAAAGCCGACCATGCCCCGCAGATCAGCCGCACCAAGACCCTCAGCCGCCGCGCCCGCAAAACATGCGAACACCAGCGAGAGAAACATCACAGCGCCCCCGCCGCGCGGCTCGGAATTATCCTGCCTGAAACGGTCGCCGATGTAAACTTCAAACTTGCCCGTTTTCATCTTCCTGAAAACAGGTATCGCCAGCCGCCCGAGCATTCCCCCGACAGCCAGCTGTAAAGCGAATATTATAAAGGTCAGCTTCACGCCTGTTTTATCGCCTCGTAGACTTCCTCCAGCTTCATGCCGCGGCTGCCCTTGAACAGCACCGCATCGCCCTCCTGCAAAATGCCTTTGAGGTGTTCGGCAAGTTCTTCCCTGCTGTCAAAGTGTGCTGTATTTGCGCGGTCGAAGCCCTTATCGCATGCGCCCTCTATATAGTAATTTGAATTTTTGCCGAAGCACAGCAGTATATCGGTCTTTGAGTTTTTGACATACTCGCCCACCGCGCGGTGGTATCTTGTCGAACCCTTGCCAAGTTCCAGCATATCCCCCAGCACAGCTATGCGCCTGCCCCTTACGGAAACCTGTCCCAGCACCGAAAGGCTTGCTTTCATCGAATCGGGAGCGGCGTTATAGCAGTCAAGTATATATGTCACGCCGTTCTCTTCTATGATATTCTGCCTCATGCCCTCAGGTCTGAAATCAGCCAGACCCGCAATGATGTCAGCATTGTCCATGCCCAGTGCCGCGCCCACGCAGAAAGCCGCCAGCGCGTTCTTGACATTATGTTCGCCCAGACAGTTTATCCTTGCGGGCAGTTTCTCGCGGGCATAGTGTATCGTGAAGCTGATGCCCCTGCTGTCAGCGGCTATGTCGGAAGCATACACATCGCTGTCCTTTTTCGACACCGAGTAGTACCATATCTTTCTGTCACCGTAGACCTGCGCCTTTGAGAGTATCCTGTCATCGCGCGAGAGTATCAGCGGCGCATCTGCCGAAGCACCGTCAAGTATCTCCATCTTTGCTTTGAGTATGCCCTCCTGCGAGCCGAGATTTTCTATATGTGAAACGCCGATGTTGGTTATCACGCAGACAGTCGGCTTACAGCTGGTTGACATTCTTGAGATCTCACCCTTGTGGTTCATGCCCATCTCAATGACAGCCGCCTGATGGGTGCTGTCCAGTTCCAGCAGAGTTTTCGGCATGCCGACCTCATTGTTGTGGTTTGCTTCGGTTTTCAGGGTCTTGAAGCTCTTTGACATCACCGACCATATCATTTCCTTAGTGGTGGTCTTGCCCACACTGCCTGTGATGCCCACCAGCGGTATATCAAATCTGCTCCTGTAATATGAAGCCGCATCAAGCAGTGCCTGCGAAGTCGAATCCACTATCAGACACCTTGCCCCCTCAACAGGTCTTTCGGTCACAACAGCCACCGCGCCCGCCTCCATAGCCTGCGCCGCGAAGTCGTGTCCGTCAAAATTAGCACCTTTCAGCGCAATAAAAAGCGAGCCTTCGGTTATCGTCCTTGTATCGGTGGAAATATCCTTTACCTCCACATCTGCGGGATAGCCGTAGCTTCCGCGCACAGCCTGTATTACCTCTGAAAGCATCATTTTTTCCATGTTTAACCACCCTTTGCTGTCCTTACTGTAAGACTTCCTCCATTTTACCGTGAAGTCCTTTATTCAAGTTCTCTGAGCGCTTCTGCAACTACCTCACGCTCGTCAAAATGTATCTTCACGCCGCCTGCAAGTATCTGGTAATCTTCGTGACCCTTGCCTGCCAGCACGATAATGTCGTCCTTTTCTGCGTTCTTCACCGCCCAGTGTATCGCTTCGCGCCTGTCGGTTATGCGCACATAAGGCGTATCCTTGCCTTTAAGACCCTCCATCACATCGTTGATGATCTCATCGGGGTCCTCATTACGCGGGTTATCCGATGTAACTATCAGGAAATCCGCGTGTTCAGCCGCCGCAGCCGCCATCGGCGCACGCTTTGTGCGGTCGCGGTTGCCGCCGCACCCGAAGAGGCATTTCACCTTGCCCTTCGCGCCCTCCTTTATGGCTGAAAGCACGTTTATCAGCGCATCGGGAGTGTGTGCGTAGTCGCATATCACCGTGAAATCCCGACCTGTGGGGATTATCTCAGCCCTGCCGCGAACGCCCTGTATCTTCTCGAACTCCCTGATGGTCTGACAGGGCGCATAGCCCAGCACCTCCATGCAGGCGATGACCGCCAGCGAGTTCGACACATTGAACAGTCCCGGCATGTTGAAGCTGACATTCTTCTTCACCCTGCCGTCATCGAACACATACTTTACACCCGCAGTGCCAAGCATAACGTCCTGCGCCATGAAATCCGCACTGCCGTTCACAGAATAACTCTTGTACGGACATGGTATCTCCTTAGCATAGCGCCTGCCGTACTCGTCATCTATATTGATTATAGCGCTGTCTGTTATATCGAACAGCATTTTCTTCGCCTGATAGTAGTTCTCCATCGTGCCGTGAACATCAAGATGATCCTGCGTCAGGTTGGTGAACACGCCGACCTTGAAATGACAGCCCTGCACTCTCTTCTGTTCAAGCCCCTGTGAGGAAACTTCCATCACCGTGTACTTACAGCCCGCGTCAGCCATTCTGCGGAACAGTTCAAACAGGTCATAGGGTTCGGGAGTCGTCCTTGCGGTAGGTATTATCTCCTCGCCTATCTCGTTCTGGCAGGTGCCTATCAGACCCACCTTGCACCCGAAGCCGCTCAGCACCTTCTTTATGACGGTTGTGATGGTGGTCTTGCCGTTTGTGCCTGTAACGCCTATCAGTTCCAGTTTCCTTTCGGGGTGACCGAACCATGCCGCGCACAGCATCGGGAAAGCCGCCCTTGTGTCGCTCACCACTATCTGTCTTTCAAGCCCCAGATCTCTCTCACAGACCACCACAGCACAGCCCTTGTCGAGCATCTGCTGTGCCGCATCATGCCCGTCAAAGGTCTTGCCCTTTATGCAGACGAACATTCCGCCCGCCTTGACTTCCGCCCTCGTGTCGGAAGTTATGCCGCTTATCTCCATATCGGGCAGTGAAGTTTCAGCCACGCCCTTTATCAGCTCATATAGTTTCATTCAGACCATTCCCTACTTATTTATTCTCTCACACTGACAGCCCAAGCCGTCAGCAGCACTTTACAGTTAACGCCATAAGCTCCCATACATATCCCGCCGCAGATAAAGTGAGCGGTCTATGTGCAATTTTCAATGTCTTTTGCCATACTATTTCGCCGTACCCGCAGTCCGCAAAAACACAGCCGCGCCGACTTTCCGCTTTTTTTTGCAAGCCCCGCGCACTTTTCGTCACGCCCGAAAGCCCGCAAAGCCGCTTACTGCGAAGCCACTCCGTTCGGCGAGAATGTCACCGTCACCGCCGTGCCCAGCGGTACGCTTGTGCCTGCTTCATAGCTCTGGTCGCCTGCCGCATAGCTTCCCTCTTCCGAAGCCGCCGTTCCCTCAGCGATGAGGTTAAGACCGTACATATCCAGCGTTGCCTTAGCCTGCTGTCTTGTAAGTCCCTGTATGCTCGGTACAGTCACCTTTTCTACTTCTGCTCTCTGGTCGGTATACAGCACCACCGAGCCGCCATGCTCTATCTTGACACCCGCAGGCATCTGTCTCAGCACTGTCTCGCCCTCGCCTTTCACCTTTACCACGAAGCCCAGCTCTTCCAGCGTTTTCTGCGCGTCCTCAACAGTATAATACTGCACATTCGGCACATTTATCGAAACTTTCTCCAGCTCTTCTTCGGTGTAGTTCGGGAACATTCCCATATAAGGCAGTACCTCTGACAGCACCTCCTGACAAATAGGCGCAGCCACCTGGCTTCCGTAGAATTCCTCACCTGTCGGGTGGTCCACCATCACCAGCATTATCACCTGCGGATCTTCGGCAGGTGCAAAAGCACAGTACGAACCGACATAAGTATCGCCCTTGATATTTTCGTCCAGTTTCTGTGAAGTACCCGACTTCCCGCCGATGCTGTAACCCGCGATATAGCAGTTGGAACTCTTGTACGTTTCCACCACGCCTTTGAGTATCTCCCTCATCTGTGCCGAAGTCTCTTCCGATACTATCTGCCTTTTGACTTCCTTTTCGTTTCTCTTGACTATATTGCCGTTCTGGTCTGTAACGCTGTTGACCACGCGCGGTGTAAGTACATATCCGCCGTTGACAGCCGCCGAGGCCGCCGTTATCATCTGTATCGGAGTGACTTTGTTCGTCTGTCCGAAAGCCGATGTCGCCAGTTCGACGGGACCCAGCCAGTTCAGCACATGTATGTTGTATGAATTTACCTCGCCCGGCAGGTCTATGCCTGTCAGCTCGTTGTAGCCGAAGCCGTCAAAGTACTTTACGAACTTGTCAGCCCCCAGTTTCAGCCCTATCTGCACGAATGCGGGGTTGCAGGAGTTCGCCATAGCCTCCGCCAGATTTTGCGAACCGTGATCGCCCGTTGTCCAGCAGGAAATATCTCTGTCCTCGACTGTTATATGGCTGTTGCAGGAGAAAGTATCCTCCATCGTGATAGCTTTTTCTTCCAGCGCCGCCGAACCTGTGATTATCTTGAATACCGATCCGGGGAAATACAGCTCCGATACGCACTTGTCCTTCCACTGAGCACTCCATGCGTCCTGTCTTGCGGTATCGTACTTGTCGGTGTCTTTGAGCGCCGCCAGTTCAGCCGACACACGCTCATCAGATATTACCGACGGTTCATTCGGGTCATAGCTGTAAGCCGTAGCCTCAGCATATACCCGTCCCGTTTTCGGATCCATTATTATGCCGCACACCCTGTCGGTCGGCAGGTGCTTTTCATACGCCGCCTGCAAGCCTTTCTCCAGCATGTACTGTATATTTATGTCGATGTTCAGGTTCAGGTCGTTGCCGTTCTGCACATCATAGCTCTGCTTATATCGGTAGGGTATATCATCGCCGTCCTTGTTTTTTGCAGTGATAACTCTGCCGTCAACGCCCTTGAGGTAATCATCGTAGTAGGCTTCCAGCCCGTAAACGCCGTCGCCGTCACCGTTGATATACCCCAGCACATGCGCCGCCAGCGTCTCCTGCGGGTACACCCTCTTTGTCTGCGGTTCGCCCCTGATGCCGTCCACATGCAGTTCTGTCAGCTTAGCCTCGATCTCGTCCCTGAGGGTCTTTTCGATCTCCTCCTGCAAAACGATGTACTGGCTGTCTGTGTTCCCCAGCTTTTCCCGCACGTCCTTCGTGTCCATCTGAAGTTTCAGCGCTATGAACTCCACCAGATCATCAAAAGTTTCCGCGCCTGTCTTTGCGCCCGCCAGTTCTTCCTGATAATCAGCCAGTGTCTCAGGATCTTTCTCCTTAGCTATCGCCGCTTTCAGATCTTCTATGCGCTTGTCTCTCAGCTTGCACTGCTGATCCAGCATAACGGGGTCAACGTATATCTTGTAGACCGTCGCACTCTGCGCCAGCACGTTGCCTTTAGCATCATACATAGTCCCTCTCGAAGCCGTCACGACTGTGGATTTCAGCTGCTGCGAACTTGCAAGCTCCTTCCACTTCGCGCCCTCTTTTATGGACACTTTCCAGATGCCCCATATCATGTATATCAGCAGCACCAGCACAGGCAGACACAGCCATATGGTGAGCCTTGTTTTCATTTTTAGACTTGGCTTATCGGTCATTAAAAGCATACCTCCGTCCCGATAAAGAGCTTATATTATCTGAATTTGCATAGAACAAGAAAGCTAAGCACATTATCCGTACTTAACTTTCTTTTATAGTATATGTTTTAAAGTCCTATATATTCCGCCAGCGAATTGAGCCACTGCTTGATGCTCACAAAAACATCTTCCTCGCTGTCATTCTTCACCTCAGCCACCGACGGTGTTTCGACTTCTATATATTCTATCTGTGATTTGTCCAGCTTTTGCAGTCCAAGATCATCTCTCGCATACTGCTCCACCTTCGTCATATTCATGCGTTCAGCTATCTCAGACTGCATGCTGATGTTCTCGTTCTGCAAACGTGTCAGTTCCTTTTCAAGTCCCGACCTCTCGTTGTAGAGCCGCGAGATCTCCACCCTGCCGTACACCATGCTGCCAAGAAGCATCACCGCTATCGCCAGCAGTACTCCCCACGCTATCTTCGCAGGTATGCTCAGCGCCGCAGACTTCTTGACCCGCCTTACCGGTTCTTTGCGTTCGGCTTCGTTCTCTTTTTCAGCACGTTCTCTCTCTGTCTCATCATAAGGCGTTTCAAGTTCATGGGCAAGGTTGCCGCGGTCGTTATACTTTACCATCTGTATACACCTCTGTAAATCCCGAAAATATTACACAAACTTTTTCTTTCTCATCGCCCGTCCGCAGTCACGAACGGTTCTTTCTCTTCTTTTATCTTCTCTATTATCCTGAGCTTTGCGCTGTGCGCACGCTTGTTCTCTGTATTTTCTCTCTCGGTGGGTTCTATGGGTTTTCTGGTGACCAGTCTGCCGCGCGGGGTCCTTCCGCACACGCACACGGGAAAATCAGGCGGGCAAACGCACCCCTGACAAAAGCTCTTGAACCGCTGTTTCACCAGCCTGTCCTCCAGCGAATGGAAAGTTATTATGCAAAGCCTGCCGCCCACATTCAGCAGGTCGAATGCCTTGTCCAGCGCCGCGCTGAGGTGTTCAAGCTCGGCATTCACTTCAATGCGTATCGCCTGAAAGGTCTTTTTGCACGGATTTTTCTCCCGCCTTACCTTCTGCGGAACGCCCGTCTTTATTATCTCTGCCAGTTCCAGCGTAGTCTCTATGGGCTTTTCCTGACGCGCTTCAACTATTTTCTTCGCTATGCTGCGCGAGTATTTCTCTTCACCGTACTCGAATATTATCCGTGCCAGCGTCTTTTCATCATAGCCGTTGACCACATCTCTCGCCGACAGCCCCTCACCGCTCATGCGCATATCCAGCGGCGCATCTGCGTGGTAGGAGAACCCTCTCTCAGCATTGTCAAGCTGATATGATGACACGCCCAGATCCATCAGTATGCCGTCAGCACCGTCAAGTCCCAGCCGTTCAAATATCTCGTCCAGCTCCGAATAATTGCCGCGCACCACCGTTGCAGGCAGACCCGCCAGCCTTTCCGTTGCCACAGCCACCGCTTCGGGATCTCTGTCCACCGATATGAGCCGTCCCGTCGTCAGCCGCTTCGCGATCTCTTTAGAATGCCCTGCGCCGCCCGCAGTGCCGTCACAATATATGCCGTCGGGCTTAATGTCAAGCCCCTCTATGCATTCGTTCAGCAGTACAGGCACATGCCGAAACTCCATCAGATACCAACTCCCTCGATAGCCGCAAGCAGTGCCTCTTCATTGAGCTGCCTGTCTCTTTCCTCCAGCTTTGCCTTATCCCATATCTCGCATCGGTCGCCAAGTCCCATGACAGAAACTTCCTTTTCAAGCCCTGCCCAGTCCCTGAGGGTCTGCGGGATAAGTATCCTGCCCTGCTTGTCCGCCTCTGCTTCAACAGCGCTTCCCGTAAAAAACCTGATAATATCTCTGCCCTGCGCCAGCGGCATCTCGCGGAACTTATCGTTCAGCCTGCCGAAAGCCTCAGGTGAAAACACCAGCAAACAGTGGTCGATGCCCTTTGTTACGATGACGCGCTCGCCCATTATCTCACGGAATTTCGCAGGGAAGCTCATTCTCCCCTTAACGTCCATGCTCTGATTGCATGTACCCATAAGAAAATCCAAGCGCTTCACCCCCTCATTGACACCTTTTGCACAACTTGGTCGGAATTTGACACCAATTCGCACTTTTTACCACTACACTTATTATACAGTATAATGAAAAAAATTGCAATTGTTATTTTTCCCGAAATATCAATGAAACAGAGAAAATTATTGTACCCGAAGCCCCTTTTCTGTTACTTTCTGCGCTTTTTGTAACTTTTTAAGCCCTCTCTGTAAATTTTCTGTAATTTGTAAACTTTTCGTTAACGGCACATCATCATCGCGCACCGCCGTCACTTGTGAGGGCTTCCCGCGCACCTCCCCTGCGCTCCCCGACATGTATGCCCACCTGTCACAGCCTGATTTTTCCGCATCAGCCCGCATCGTCTTTTCACAGCTATATTGTACCACAACGAGCGTTGTCCGTCAATAGCTTTTTTGCTGAAAAAAGTATTAAATACAGGCATTTCACCGTATTATCATTTTGCCTTGCCGCCCATCGGACGCACCCTTTCACAGCTTGCCGCAAAAGGTTACAAAATCCTTTCGTTAACAGTTTTAATTATTACATTTCCGTCATTTTTTCTGTCACCGCTGTTTTTCATATCCGCGCCGCCCGCTTCTGTATAAACCGAACATTTCCGCCATGCGCCGCGAAGTTTTCAACACACTTTTCGTCACTTTGCACAAAACAGAAGAATGGCTGTCCGCAGACAGCCATTCCCCACACATCATAAATATCACAGCAATACAGCTCACAAGCCCGAATTTCCAACCTTTTCACAGCAAACGCCCATCTATGCATTATCTCTCACACCTGCGGCAAAACTGCCCGCCTCGATGTCAAGCACCGTCCTGCGCGGCTGTATAAGTGAGTCCTCATATCGGCACTTCCACTGCACCTCACGGCTGATCTCGCCGCCGTCCAGCCCGTCTATCGTCTCACCGCTCGCTATCGGCGCATTTTCGTCATAGTTGTATATGCAGATGTTGTATGCGTAGTCCGTCACCGCATTCGGGTCAAGCCCCCTGAAATGCAGCTGAACATCGGGCAGACCCACCGCATACATGCCGAGCGTATCCACCACACGTTCTCCGTCAGTACCCTCTATATTGAAAAATCTGGCATTCACGCATGTAAAAATAAACCGCTGATCTCTCGGCAAACCTCCGCCGCGCATCACCTCAGGACTTGTCAGCTTGCCGCCCGCAGGCACCCATACAGCCTTGCAGTCGGGGTAAAGCGCCAGCACCGCTTCCAGCCAGTCCATCAGCATCTCGCACCTGTCCTTGCGATCCATCGCCGCACCGCCCATCATGTCAGCTATCATCACACTGTATTTACAGCTGTCCAGCACTTC
This sequence comes from uncultured Ruminococcus sp., assembly GCF_902762735.1. Taxonomy (GTDB): domain Bacteria; phylum Bacillota; class Clostridia; order Oscillospirales; family Ruminococcaceae; genus Hominimerdicola. Next base: position 26,290 of record NZ_CACWPP010000014.1, on the reverse strand, counting down.
CGCGCCGTTCTCAATATCCCATAACTGCGAACGTTCAAGCGCACCTGCCTCACCGCCGTCAAATTTCAGCCCCTGTCCCAGCAGGACGAAAGGCGGCATATCGCCCTCTTCAAAATGCGCGGTGTACTTCTTCACAGCATAGCTCAGAAGCTCCCCCTCTTCGCTTACGGCATCTACTTCCCCGAATTTCGCTTCCGCCGCCCGCTTTACAGTCTCCGCGCCGAGCAGTTCGGGCTTTTGCTCAAACAGCAGATATATCATCAGCATATTTGCAAATTCAGCCTCCTGCGAAAGGTCCTGCTTCAATGCATCACTCATCAATTATCCCTCCTATCCCAAACTTCACCGTATTGCTGACCCTGCGCGCCTTTCCGTCAACAACAGCTTCCAGATAGGCTGTCTGCCCGCGCCTGTCAACAGGCACAAGGTTCGGTATCCCATGACCGTAATTCAGATCTGTCATGGCAGGCATATACTGATCGGTATTGTTTTTCATGTTTATCTGCGCTATAACCTTGCCGTCCTTTATTTCCATCAGATAAAGATGACCCAGTTCCCACTCGTCGGAGCGCGTGCTTCTCACCAGATGCTCGTTCTCATAAGTCAGCGTGAACATATTCTCGTAGTCGCTGGCAAAGTCCTCAGTGCTGCCGTCCAGCTCACATATCAGACCGCTGTGTGCAAACAGCCTGACTGCATGTTCATCATTCTTCCACAGCTTGTCTTTCAGTTCAAGATAATCTTTATTTGTCACCTGCGCCGCCTCAGCGCCGTCCTTTTCAAGGGCAAATTCATGTATACGGACATGACGGCTCGAACCGCGTCCGCTATTCACTGTATAACTGTGAATATGATATGCGACCGTAAAACCGTCGCCCGTCAGCTCACGGGCAGACTGTTCTTTCAGATCCCTGCCGCAGTCCATGTACAGACTTGTCAGCTTCATTATCCGCAGACCTTTGTAGCCGTTCAGCTCCGTCTGTATATCCCAGCAGTTTTTGACAGGCAGTCTCAGCAGGACTATAACAGCAAATACAGCCGAAACTATGACAGCCGCAGGCGAAAAGAACAGCTTGTCCGCAGACTTGTCCCGCCTGCCTAACTTATACACCGCCGAACCCACAAAAGCCGCAGGCAAAAGGCTTGCCGCCCCCGCATATACACTCAGCATCTCTGCCCCGAGATACCTCCGCACCTGCTTCAGCCCCTCAGTGCCGATGGCAGTCTCCGGCACACACTCAGACTCATGCAGTGACAGCATCAAACCGACTGCCAGGTAAACGATCGCCCCGACAGACACCGAAACAAGCATTTTTGCATCAAATTTATTTGTTTTTTTCATTGTCATTTCCCTTTATGGTCATCCCGCAGACACACCGCACCAACAGCCTTTCAGCGCCCGTCAACGATAGTCGGAGTTTTTCTTTCCGCCGCAGACGGAGATCTAAATAGCCATTCCCTGTCATATCTTTATTCTCGGCGAGGTCTTAAAAGGATAAGCACATTTCCTTTGTCTTTCTCTGTTTAAATAAATCCCAATTTGGTTGTGTATTGTCCCACCGCCGAAGGCGGGGGGACAATACGAAAGAACAGCCATTTTGTATCATCAGCAACACACATCAAAATTGGGAGTTAAATAACAGAACTGTTTTTCTATGGATATTATATAACGTTTTTTTCCGATTGTCAATATAAAAACAACACCCGCGCATTCCCGCGAGTGCCGTCTGTTTTATCATTACTTAGCCTTAGTGTCTATTTCCTCTTTCAGCTTGGCGATAGCGTCAGCCACAGGCATAGCGGGCAGTTCGCCCTCTTTTCTCGAACGAACGGTAACAGTCCTGTCCTTTACCTCATTGTCGCCGATGATGAACATGTAAGGCACTCTGTCCAAGCGCGCCTGCTTTATCTTAGGACCGATGTTGTCGTCCTCGCCGTCAACTTCGACTCTCATGCCCAGATCGCGCATTTCCTCTGCCAGTTCATAAGCATAGTCGTTATGTTCGGGCTTGATGGGCAGTATGCGCACCTGTTCGGGAGCGAGCCACAGCGGGAGAACGCCTGCATACTTCTCTATCAGCAGAGCGAGAGTTCTCTCATAGCAGCCGACAGAAGTTCTGTGTATGATGTAAGGCATCTTCATCTTGCCATCCTTGTCAACATACTCCATGCCGAACTTCTTGGCGATCTGCATATCTATCTGTATGGTGATAAGTGTGTCTTCCTTGCCGAACACGTTCTTTATCTGAATATCCAGCTTAGGACCGTAGAAAGCCGCCTCGTCAATGCCTATCTCGTAATCAAGACCAATATCGTCCAGTATCTTCTTCATAGCGCCCTGTGCTTCTTCCCACTGTTCAGCAGTACCCTCGTACTTGTTGTTGGGGTTAGCGGGATCCCACTGGCTGAAGCGGTAGCTTACATCTTCTGCCAGACCGATAGTTTCAAGGCAGTACTTAGCCAGTGCCAGACAGCCCTTGAACTCGTCCTCCAGCTGTTCGGGTCTGATTATAAGATGACCTTCGGATATGGTGAACTGTCTTACTCTGATAAGACCGTGCATCTCACCGCTGTCCTCTTTGCGGAACAGTGTGGAAGTCTCGCCCAGTCGCATCGGCAAGTCACGGTAGGAGCGCTTTCTGTTCAGGAACACCTGATACTGGAAAGGACAAGTCATCGGGCGCAGAGCGAAGCATTCTTTAGTTTCGTCATCGGGGTCGCCCAGTATGAACATTCCGTCACGGTAGTGATCCCAGTGACCGCTTATCTTATACAGTTCTCTCTTAGACATGAAAGGAGTCTTTGTCAGCTGGTAGCCGCGTCTGTACTCTTCGTCCTCTATCCAGCGCTGGAGAGTCTGTATGACCTTAGCGCCCTTAGGAAGCAGTATCGGCAGACCCTGACCGATATAGTCAACAGTCGTGAAGTAGTCAAGTTCACGTCCCAGCTTGTTGTGGTCGCGCAGTTTAGCTTCTTCCATCTGCTTGAGGTGTTCTTCCAGCATGGAAGCCTTAGGGTAAGCAGTGCCGTAGATACGCGACATCTGTATGCCGTCCTCAGCCTTGCCCCAGTAAGCGCCTGTACACTGTGTCAGCTTTACCGCCTTGATGGGAGCGACACTCATTATGTGAGGACCTGCGCAGAGGTCAACGAAATCGCCCTGCTTGTAGAAGCTGAGTTTTTCGCCCTTGCTGTCGTGCTTCTCGATAAGTTCAAGTTTGAAGTCCTCGTTCTTTTCCTGCATCAGCTTTACAGCTTCATCATGGGAGAGTTCAAATCTTTCGAGTTCATAGCCCTCTTTAGCCAGGCGTTTCATTTCAGCCTGAATCTTTTCGAGGTCAGCGGGAGCGAAAGGCTTTTCCACCCTGAAATCGTAGTAGAAGCCGTTCTCGGTAGCAGGACCTCTGCCGAGCTTAGCATCGGGGTAGAGGTTCTTTACAGCCTGCGCCATCAGGTGCGAAGCGGTATGCCAGAAAGCTTCCTTGCCATGCTTGGAGTCAAAAGTCAGCACCTCGAACTCGCAGTCGCTGTCTATGACAGTTCTGAGGTCTTTGACCTCACCGTTTATCTTTACCACGCATGCCGCCTTATACAGACCCATGCCGATGCCCTTGATTATCTCGCTCGCGGGCATTGCCTGCTCTATCTCTTTAACAGAGCCGTCTTTTAATGTGAGTTTTATCATAATAATTCCGCCTTTCGTAAAATTGTTTTTATCGTATCCTGCCCCTCTTTGCAGACGGGCTTTGTTTGCCGCTTACTTGCCTTGCGCACTTTCACGATGGGGCTGGTGGTTCTCTTGTATGGAGCGGCTGCCCGCCCACCCGCCCGCGTATTTTTGTGCCTTGAACTATTGACATGCTTATCCGTTGGACTTCTGACCGACCGCCGAAGACGCTCCGCTGTTCGGCTGGACGACGCGGGCAATTCGTCGCCCGCACATGGTTTCTGCTGCTCAAAAGATTTTCGCACGCTCTGTTCTTAGCGAATTGCCCGCTTTTGGCTTGCTTTGGTCGAATGCTTTGACCTCTTTCCGTCAACGCTTTGTTCGCCCAAACGGATAGCGCGTATCGTTGCTTTGCCGTTCCCCGATGCGAGAGGCTCTGCCCCTCGCGCTCCCCGCCACCCTTTCGCGAAAGGGTGGACGGAAAGCTCGACTCGCGCATAGCTTTGTGTTCTTGCTTTACTTTGTCGGGCGGCAAAGTGACCGCTGAAACAGCATTCTTTCGTTCATGTCAATAATTATGAATTATGAATTATGAATTAAAAAAGCGTTTTTCTCTTGTAGTCGGTCACATCACTGCCTAAACGTGCATATATCTCAGCTACACTGTCATGTGAACCGAGCGTCTTGAGTTCCGCATCTGTCATGCCGATCAGTTCAATGAATTCTACCCTGCCGTTCGGCGTTTCTAAGGTGTTCACTGTCGGGTCGTTGATGCAGATAAAGCCCGTCAGTGCCGACTTCTGCTTCGCATCTATGCCCGTAGTCTGTCCCGTGTAAATGTATTCATTGTTCTGGAAAAGATCGCCGTTTTTAAAGGTTATCCTCGCTATCGACTGCATTATCCCGCAGACACAAGCCAGCTCGTCCTCCAGATCGTCAGGGTCGAAACAGTCTTTTTTCAGCTTGAATGTCAGTTCAAACCCATAACCGCTCCACTCTTTGTCATTGTTTTCTTTCTCGTAAAGCTCGGTAAGACCGTAGCTTACAAAGTGCCAGAAATCCCCGCCGTCATAGATGCTTATGCCCCTCAGCGGGTCGTTGCCGCCCAGTTCCCATGAAAGTATGGTGCCGTAGTGCAAAGGCTTCGTCTGACCTGGATAAACTCTCTCAAATTCAGCGGTTATCGCATCCCAGCCGCTTGTGTTCAGTTCTTCATTAGCCATGATGTACCTCCGTTCATATGGTCTCAGTTATACTTATTGAAGCCGCCGCATTTTTCAGCGGATCGGAATTCTTGTCTGCCGTACCGCCCGCAGGCATTATCTTGAAAATGTACGCATACACCCAGAAACACAGCAGAAGTACACTCAGCACATTCGCAAGCATGCTCAGTCCCTTTGTAAGACTCTTTTTCACCACATACTTCACCTTTTTGCCCTTCTTCTCACGGCTAAGTGCATTGAAAAAGCTCAAAAACCAGAACGCGCCTATCCATATAGGCACAAACAGCAGAAAACCGAATGTATATGTTATCCTGCTCGCAAATGCCATGTACGATACCAACCCCGCCGCAATACATGCAGCGGAACAAACGGTATAGCAAATGAGAGCAAGTGTCTTTCTCGCTTTCATAGTATAAACACCTCCCAATGTTCTTATCAGGCGGAGATAGCCGCCCTAACACACCTAACACAAATAAAAAGCCCCATGCGAGATAAAACTCACATGGGGCGCTTGTAAACGCTGTTCCACCCAGATTTATACAGAGAAGCATGCCGCCGCAGAACGCCCATATAAGCACCGCACGTACTCCCAAACGCCGACATGGACTGCCGCCCGCTCATAAAATACCGCCGCACTCACAAAGCCAACTCGCTCACACGAACTGCCCGCACTGACGCATGCCGCCGACCGCTCATCACGAACCGACCGCACTCACATGCGCCGACCGCACACTCGCGATGCCGCACCAGCCAAAAGCTGCCGCCCTGTACCTCATTATTGCCTTTAACGCAGGCTTGCGGCGTGGATTGGACGCACTCAGGGGCGGTGTCCGATAAGGCTGTGCACCCATGCCGCTTTCAGCTTGCGCGGCAATCTCTGTATCAGCATTTTTGCCAAACGGCTTCCCCGTCATAGATTTGCTTTATAACAGGCACTTTTGCTGTGCCTTGTTAACATGATACCACTATCAGTCGGTTTTGTCAAGTGTAAACTTTCGCGCCAAATATAAATTTTTTGTTTTTTTGGTAGAATAACTAAAAAACAACTTGACAATTTACGCGTTTTGTTATACAATAATATTATGCATTATATTTTTTATCGGTCTGCCAAAGCGCGAACAGCGTAAGGCGGCTTGCCATAAAATAAATTTTGCTATATGTATCTTTACAATTTAATATCGGGCAGAGGGTTTCCCTGCTGACGTGCATGCGCACAAAAGGGAAAAACTCTGTACTTTCAAGAAGGAGGAATGCTATACAATGAGTGTCGGATTGGTAATAGCACTTTGTGTAGCGGCTCTTGTTCTTGGCGCAGCCATCAGCGGCTACATCTGTTTTAAGAAGGGTATCGACTACCGCAAGGAAACTGCCGAAGCAGCCATCGGTTCAGCAGAGGCAGAGGCGGAAAAGATAGTCGAGGAAGCGAAGAAAAACGCCGAAACTCTTAAAAAGTCCGCGTTGGTGGAGGCAAAGGACGAAATACATAAGTCCCGCCAGGAAACCGAAAAAGAGCTGAAAGAGAGAAGAAGTGAAGTATCCAGACAGGAAAGACGGATCCAGCAGAAGGAAGAGAGCATCGACAAGAAGCTGGATAATCTGGAGAAGAAGGAGGAAACACTTCAGAAGAAGCTGAAGTCCGCCGACGAGAAGGTGGCTGAGGCTGAGCGCATCAAGCATTCACAGCTTGATATGCTGGAGAAGATCTCAGGGCTGACAGTTGACCAGGCTAAGGAATACCTGCTGAGCCAGCTGGAGGGTGATCTTGTCCACGAAAAGGCAGTGAAGATCGCGAATTACGAGGCGCAGATCAAGGACGAGTGCGACGCTAAGGCAAGGCAGTACATCTCACTGGCTATCGCCAGATGTGCGGCAGATCAGGTATCTGAAACGGCTGTATCCGTTGTGGCACTGCCGAATGATGAGATGAAGGGCAGGATAATCGGCCGTGAGGGTCGAAATATCCGCACCATCGAAACGCTCACAGGCGTTGACCTTATCATTGATGACACACCTGAGGCTATCACTATCTCATGTTTCGATCAGGTAAGGCGCGAGGTCGCAAGGATCGCACTGGAAAAGCTGATACAGGACGGCCGTATACACCCCACCCGCATCGAAGAGATGGTAGAAAAGGCAAAGCGCGAGGTAGAGCTGAAGATCAAGCAGGAAGGCGAAAGAGCTGTGCTTGAGACAAACGTTCACGGTCTTAACCACGAACTTATCAAACTGCTGGGCAGACTGAGGTTCAGAACAAGCTACCGCCAGAACGTGCTCAACCACTCTATCGAGGTGGCACATCTTGCAGGCATGATGGCTTCGGAACTGGGCGTTGACGCTAATCTCGCAAGAAGAGCGGGTCTGCTCCACGATATAGGCAAGGCGCTGAGTTACGAGATCGAGGGTTCGCATGTACAGATAGGTGTAGATGTATGTAAGAAGTACAAGGAAAGCCCCGACGTTATCCACGCGATCGAGGCACATCACGGCGATGTTGAAACAAGGACAGTCGTTGCGGCACTGGTACAGGCGGCAGATGCAATCTCTGCGGCAAGACCCGGTGCAAGAAGCGAAAACTACGAAAACTATATCAAGAGGCTCCAGAAACTCGAAGAGATCTGCACTTCCTATGACGGCGTAGAGAAATCCTACGCTATACAGGCAGGCAGAGAGGTAAGGATAATGATACAGCCCGACAAGATCAACGATGAAAAGATGGTGCTTGTCGCAAGGGAGATCGCCAAGAGGATAGAAACAGAGATGGACTATCCCGGTCAGATCAAGGTAAACCTTATCAGAGAGAGCAGAGTAGTGGAGTATGCCAAGTAAGGCTCAACAATGACGGCGGACGGGGCAGACCTGTCCGCCTTTTCTGTTTTATGACGGTCATGCCGCTCGCTGTTCGGCATGACCGTCAGTGTACGCCCGATCGGGATATAGGTTTTATGAAAAGTGAATCCCAATTTGGTTGTGTATTGTTCCCCCGCCGAAGGCGGGGGAACAATACGAAATAACAGCCATTTTGTATCATCAGCAATACACATCAAAATTGTGAGAAAAGTGAATAATAATTTGGAGGCTTTTAAATGGCTAGTAAAGAAAAAAAGGCAGACGTGCCGAACAAAGGTCACAAGCACCTTTTCGGTTCGACTGAAAAATCGGATTTTATACTGAATATGGACTTTAACGGCGCACAGAAGATGTGCAGCCGCTTCTGCATGATAGCCATAGCTGTCATCACATTGATGCTGATACCCGCCTACTATACCCAGACTGTCGAGACATACACCGAAAATGAAGATATACCGCGCTATCTCAGCGATAACTTCATATTCTACGCCGCATCTATGGTCATGCTGGCAGGCGGCATCGGTTATCTGGTGTTCCACATCGCAAAGCAGAAAGGCCTTGTGGATTTAAAAGGCAATAAACTGCTGATACTGCCGCTGATATGCCTGCTCACCACACTCATATCTTCGCTGGCAGTCGGCTCTTCTTTCAGGATACGTGATGCGATACTGGGCTATATCGGCAGGCATGACGGCTTTCTGATGACATTCGGCTGTTTCGGTCTTTTCGCAGCAGCAGCCGCTCTCAGCGACAGCACACGCAAAAAACAGCTTTCCGATATGATAGTCGGTGTCGGCGCATTCCAGTCACTGGTGGGCATACTGGAAGCTGTCCCCGCCACATCGGGCGCTTTCTGCAACTTCTTTGAAAAGCTCCTTGTTCGCGCACTGTATAATAACGCCGATCCTTCGCTGGGCGAATTCAACATCACCCCCGAAGAGTCTATCCTGAATTTCGGCGTTTATATCAAAGGCAGAGCTTCCAGCGGCTTCCTCACATCGCCCCATGCACTGGCTGTCATAATAGCAGTCGCTTTCCCGCTGGCACTGGCAGGCACAGCCTTCGACAAAAGCAAAAAGCGCAGGATACTTTACTGCATCGCCGCACCCATAATGGCGGCAGCTGCATGCCTCGCAAAAATATGGGCAGGCGCTGTCTGCATAGCGGCGGCAGCTTTCTTTGTCACCATATTTGCCATCATCAAAGCCGCTAAGGGCGATAAAGCAGCACTCGCCGTGCTGATACCCGCCGCATGTTCGGGCATCGCAGCAGGTGTACTCTTCGGCACGGGCACTGCAAAGTTTGAGGACGAAAAGATAATCTTCACCGACAGCTACGTTAACCGCATGATCGGCATACAGTGCAGATATGACTACCTCAACGGCATAAGCGACCCCGCAACCGACAACAGGAGCATTTACGAATACCTCTTAGGCGACGGCGAGAACCTCATAGCCGAAAGCCCCGTTATCGGCATCGGTCCCGACAACGCTCCCTACTTTATGACCAAGATGGATCTCTCCACCGACCGTGCCTATAACGAATATATCGACACTGCCGCACAAAAAGGCATATTGACGCTGATATTCTACGGCGCTTTCCTGCTGATAACTGTCATCAAGGGCTTCAAACTGCTCGGCAAGTTCATCAGCGGCGAATGTGACTGGGTATCAGCCGCCGCACTTGCCGCTGTGCTTACCTATATGGCACAGGCGTGGTTCAACACCACATGGTTCAGTGCGACCTACATGTTCTTCATCGCGGCAGGTCTCTGCTGGGATCTGTCCCGCAAGGGCAAAGCTAAAAACTAATAATATCTTCAAAACAGCCCCGCACTCCCGCAGGGCTGTTTTTTTTCGCACAAGCGGTCTATGCGAAAATTTCAATGCCATTCAACGGACTTGCCGCCGCGCCTGCCGTGTCCCGCTCCCCCGCCGCATTCACAGCCATACACCGCCCTGTCGCGATACAAAAAATGCGCCCACATCAGTGAGCGCATCCTTATTATCGCCGTACAGCTGAACATCAGCAATATCGGGCATTTCTTCCGCCATTATCATTCATATGCCAGAAATTCTTCGGGGATATACGAAATATAGTGTGCCATCGTATCCCTGTTGACACCTGCCTGCTGATACATCATGTGCCGCGAGAACATTTCGTCGGTGTAGTCGCCGTAGGGGTATACCGCGCAGTTGTACCACATGCTGTCCCAGCTTTCGCCCTCATAATGGGAGATAACGGGTATCGCCTTGACATTCTCGAAAGTCACCGCGCCGCCGTTGTCGAAGTCCTTCACAATGTCCATTTTGCCGAATATGCCAAGTATCGACCTGCCGTACCAGCCGTCGGGGTTGTCGGCATCGTACATGGTGTTCAGGAAATTTCCCAGCCCGTAGTAGACAAAAGCTCTGCCGCCGTCGGGCTTGTCGATGAATTCACAGGTAGAAAGCGCGTGCGCCTGCGTACCGATGATGAGGTCAGCGCCCCACTCCACCAGCTGAGGTGCAAATTCCATCTGCATAGCGTTAAGGTCGTTCTCCACCTCTGTGCCGAAATGACAGGAAACTACCACCACATCAGCCATCTTGTCAGCTTCTTTCACCTGACGCTCTATGCGCTCGCGCTCCTCTATATACACCACTTCTCCGGGTTCGTCATCGCTGAGGAAAAATCCGTTTGTGTGTTCCATATAGCCCAGAAACGCGAAAGTTATGCCGTTTACCTCCATCGTCCTGATGTTTTCGGCATCTGCTTCATCACGGTAAGCGCCGTAGTGTACCACATCTTTAGTATCCCAGTAGTCGAGAGAAGCTATAAGCCCGTCAGTGCCTTTGTCAAGCACATGATTGTTTGACATCGAGATCACATTGAACCCGAAGTCCACCACCGCATCGCCGTCCTCTGTCGGGGTCGAAAAAAGAGGGAAAGTCGATGGCTCAAACATATCATTTACCAGCGTTTCCTGATTGAGTACCGCCACATCGGTATCCTCTATCAGCTTTTTGCAGGGCGCATAGCACTTGCTGAAATCGTAGCTTCCGTCATCGTTCTGCGCGTCCACATAAATATTATCGTGTATCAGGTTGTCGCCCGCGCAGGCAAACCTCACCACAGTCTTTCCTGTGCGTGTTTCCTGCGGCTTTTCAGCTTCGGCGGACTGTCCTTCACTTTCAGCACTTTGTTCAGCCGATGCGCCGCCGCCCTCATCAGTTTTTTCGGTATTCGCCTCATTATTGCCGTCAGCAGCGGCACTGTTTTCGGCAGACTTATTATCCTCAAAAGTAACTTCACCCACTGACACCCCGCAGGAAGCAGTAAGCATAACAGCGGCTAAGACAGGTGCAAAGAATTTGATTTTCATTTTATTATACTCCTTTCGCGAACATATACTCAGTGATATTATAACACCATTTGATCTATTTGTCACCGATGTTCTCAGAAAATTGCAAAAAGCGACAAACTTAATTCATAATCGTCGCTCACAAAGCTGAGCAAAAACGCAAAGCAACGCGCGAGTCAAAGCGGTCGTCCGCCGCTCCAAAGTGATAGCATGCCCATAGTTCAAGGCACAATGACCCGCGGGCGGGTGGGCGGGGAACTCCCCCATAAAAAGAAAAACACCGACCCGAAAACGCAAGTGTGCAAAGTAAAAAAGATGCACACAAAGCCCACCCCGCACACACCCTCGTGAAACGGCAAACCAAGATAACAGCAAAAAAACAGCCCCCGCTCATGCGGGGACTGTCCCTATGCTTTGCTATGCCGTTTCTTCTGCTTTTTCGGGGTGCTTAGTGTACAGATATTTCAGGAATATCGGCGTAACTATACTGCTCACGATTATCAGCAGTATCACCGCAGTCGATGCGTTCGGTTCAAGCACGCCCATGCTGAGACCCTTGTTGGTGATTATCAGTGCAACTTCGCCCCTTGTCATCATGCCCGCACCTATCTTCACACAGTCGTGTGTGTCAAACTTGAAACACTTTGCCGCAAGACCACAGCCTATCAGCTTCGATAACATCGCTACCGCCACGAATGCCAGCGCAAACAGTACAGTCTCACCGCCCATGCCCTTGAAACTCGTCTTTAATCCGATGCCCACAAAGAATATCGGAGCGAAAAACATGTAGCCGTTCACATTCACCTTGCGGTCGATGTAGTCAGCATCACGCACGTTGCACAGGATTATGCCCGCAATGTATGCGCCCGTGATGTCCGCTATGCCAAAATATTCCTCTGCCACATAAGCCAGTATGAAGCACAGGCTCAGCGCGATTATCGGTATTCTCCTCGTGTGAGGATATTTCTCGTCCACTACCTTGAATACCTTGTATATCAGATAGCCAAGTATGAACGATGCCGCCAGAAATCCCACAACTTTCAGCGTTACCTTGCCGATGCTGTTTGAAGGGTCTTTCATGCTGAGCACAAATGTCAGCACCACTATGCCGATGATGTCATCTATTATCGCCGCCGAAAGTATCGTCTGACCGACCCTGCCTTTGAGATAGCCCATCTCTTTCAGCGCCTCGACAGTTATGCCCACCGATGTCGCAGTCATTATACAGCCGACGAACAGCCCTTTGAAGAATTTCTCCGTGCCAAAGCCGTCAAATCCATAGAACGCCCCGTACAGCGCCGCACCGCAGATAAGCGGCACGAATACTCCCACGCAGGCTATCACCAGCGCTATGCCGCCCGACTTCTTCAGTTCCTGCAAATTCGTTTCAAGACCCGCCGAGAACATTATCAGTATAACGCCTATCTCCGCAAACACACTTATGTACTCCGACGGCTGTACCAGTCCCGAATAAAAACACGGTCCTATCAGTATGCCCGCGATTATCTCGCCCACTACCATCGGCGCTTTTACCTTACGCGCCGCCAGCCCCATGAACTTCGCACTTATAAGTATCAGCGCTATATCCATGAGTATCTCATATGCTTTCATTTTTACTCCCCCTTATTTTATGACCATCCCTTTAGCCCACAGACCGAAAATGCGGTAAACAAAAGTAAAACCGAACGTCCATCTCTTCCCCGTCCTGCGGCGGGACAAGATATACGCCAGCCACCTTGATTTTACGTAAAGCCGCAGTTTTTGTGATGCTTCATCAGGATAACCACATTTTATTTTTACGCAAAAGCACTCCCCCGTCCAAAGACGAGGGAGAACTCTGCATTTTCATTATATCAGAACATTACCGTCTATGTGTCAACGTTCTGCAACGTTTTTGTTAACTCACGCTCCCGATATGTACCGTTCCCCCGCCTTAGGTGAGGAAAAGACACAGCCGTACTGAGTTTTTTTGTAAATTAAAGAGGCTTTATTCCCTTGACAGCCGCCGCGATCTTTACTATGTCCTTGACATTTATCGCCTTGTCACCATTGACATCTGCCGCCGCTCTCATCTCGTCGGTCAGCGGTCTCAGACCCTTTACATACGCCGCAGTTCTCACAATATCCGCAACATTCAGCTTGCCGTCGCCCGTTACATCGCCTTTGACTATCTTAACATCGCTGTAACCGCTCATTTCGGCATCTCTCATGTCAATATTGAAAAAGAAAGTGAGGCTCTTGATATGGCTCGGCTTCATCTCAAAATTATTACTTCCAAATCCCTCGCCAGCATTTACGCATGTATGTCCGTCCATACCCGTTTCACACAGTATCCTCAGCGCATCGCACTTTGCGGGCACTTCCTCATTTGTCATGCGGCTCAATGTACTTAAATGATTGACTTGACTGTACTGCGGCAAAGTCTCGATATTCATATCAAAAAGACAGTCGAAACCGCTTATCACACAGTCATCTTTAATGCCCTGCCCCGCAGGATATGAAGAGTCTATATAGCCCACAGCGCGGTCAAACTCCTCGACTTTTCTGCCTGCATCGGTTATGTACTTTGTGATGTCCTTCATATCAGCCTTTACGGAATATCTGTAATTATCGTGATAGCCCACCGTCTTTTCAGGCACAAGATCGGTCATTATCTCAGTGCCGTCTTTCAGCTTCAGCGCTATCTTCGGGGCATACTCCACCATCATCGCCTTTTTGTGAGCCTCAGTGGGCTTGTACACTTTTGCGCCCGAATAGTTTATTTCCAGGACGAACATCAGTTTATTATAGTCATAGTCCTCAGCCCTCTTTTCGCCAAAGCACCAAGGGAAGGCATAAGCCACAGTGGAATTTACCTGCTGTATAACATCTTCACATAACCTTGCATGGTATGGTGTCGTGTTATCAACAGCATACACCGCACGCACCAGACTATACGCAGCTTTACAGTCATCGCTGTGATCCGTGTCCTTGCCGTCAGATACAGTCATTCTGTACTCAACACGGTCAACATCGTTATAGGTCTTGCCCATGTCAGCGAACAGCTTTTCTGCTTTCTCACGGCTCATGCTTGCACTGTAACACGTCTTATAAGACCGCACGGAGTTCTTCACTGTATTTACCTCATAGTCAATATCCAGCTTCTTCTCAGTGCCGTCCTTGAATACCAACACAGTATCTAACTTGTAGTCCAGCGCTCTTGCTTTGGCTTCGTCCTCGCTCTCGCTCCACTCAGGGTCAGCAGAAGGTCTCGAACTGTCGTCATATGCCATTGAAGAGCCTTCCTCATATTTCGACGACCTGTCATCTTCCGACCCGCTGTCCTTTTCGGGTGCGCGGGAACTCTCGTCAAAAGGCGGGAAAGAAGAATGGTCGGTCTCCGATCCGCAGCTGCTGTCATATGCCGAAGAACTCATGTCATTTATAGGTATCATCGGAAGTTCAAGGTCGTCTTTCGAGTCCGTACCGACTGCATATACCGTGTTCTGCGTCCTCATTTCGGAGAACACATTACCTCCGCAGCCCGCCACTATCATCAATGCCGCCGCAAATGATATGATCTTCTTCATAGCTTATACCTCAGCTATTACTTCCACTTCTACCAGCACGTCCTTAGGAAGTTCCTTTACAGCCACACAGCTCCTTGCGGGCTTTGAAGAGAAATACTCGCCGTAAACGCCGTTGAATGCGCCGAAATCGCTCATATTTTTAAGGAAGCATACAGTCTTTACAGCCTTGTCCAGACCGCTTCCCGCCTCTTCCAGAACTGCTTTCAGATTTTTGCATACCTGATGTGTCTGCTCCTCGATAGTTGTTGCTTCAACATTGCCTGTTGCGGGATCAATAGCTATCTGACCCGATGTGAATATCAGTCCGCCTACCTTTTTAGCCTGCGAATAAGGACCTATCGCATCAGGTGCGTTCTTTGTGTAAATTGTTTCTGCCATTTTGATCTACTCCTTTAAATAATATTTATTGATTATCTAAAACACGGTTTCTGCCGCGTTTTTATACTGTCATTATATTTTATGACTATCCCTTTAGCACACCACTGCAAAATACCTTTATCAATTGGGAAAAACTGAGTTGATGTTATCTTTCCCCCGCCTGCGGCGTGGGAAAAATATACGCCAACCACCTTTAGTTCTGTAAAACCGCCGTTTTTGTGGTGTATCAGCGGGATAATCACATTATATTTTCCCGTCAGCGGTTTTCAGGGAAGAGTCCCTGCCCGCGACAGCGGCAATTACGTTCAGCACACTGCCCGCCGCGTATGCCGCCAGGTCGCCCCACGCGAAGCCTGTGCCGATGATTATGGCAGGCAGACTGCCGCGTGCGAAGCCGAGTACCTTGTAAAGCCCGAAATACTGTGAAACTTCCACCGCACATGCAAAGATGAACAGTATCAGCGGAAGTGTGCGCGGAAACCTGTCAGTGAATATGCGCACAAAAAAATACATGGCGGGCATGACAAGGACATCGCCGATGTATTCGCGTACAAAGCCGTGAGCGTACTTCCCTATCAGTATCTCAGTTATAAGCATAACGGCAAAAAGCGCCGAATATACCAGCCTTCGTTTTGTTGTCCTTTTCATGTTTTCTCCTTGATGAAACGCCCCGACAGCGCCGTTTTGACCACCATCGTGACAACAGCCGAAACGCCCGCCTGTCAGCCCGACACGCAGTACAGCGCAAAGTTACACCGTCCCGCGTCCGCCGCAGGATGATCGCATATCATAAAGTCAACAGGTTCGGCATCAAAGGGATATTCCCCGCTGTGATCTGTCAGCCTTGTCATCACTTGTTGACTATCTTGAATCCCTTAGCAGTCAGCGCCGCGCGTATCTCGCGGATATGGCTGTAATCTCTGGTTTCCAGCACCAGACGAAGCAGACATTCGGTGATGTCGCTGTCCTCGCTCGCCCTCTCGTGGTGGATAGATACCACATTCGCGCCCAGATCTGCGATAATTGCCGAAACATCTTTCAGCTGACCCGGCTTGTCGTCCAGCTGAATGGTCAGCGTATCAGACCTGCCCGACTTCAGCAGACCTCTCTTGATGACCCTCGAAAGTATGGTAACATCAATATTGCCGCCAGATACCAGACAAACAACGTTCTTGCCCTTTAGATCGGGTATCTTGTTGAACATAACAGCCGCCACCGAAACAGCGCCCGCGCCCTCAGCTATCAGCTTCTGCTTTTCGATAAGGTGCAGTATAGCCGAACTTACCTCGTCATCGGTGACAGTCACTATGCCGTCAACATACTGCTTGCAGTACTCAAATGTGTTCTCGCCGGGTTCTTTTACCTGAATGCCGTCTGCGATGGTGTGTACGCTGTCAAGGCATACTATCTTGTCCTCAGATATGGACTTCACCATAGAAGGCGCACCCTCAGCCTGCACGCCGTAGACTTTCACGCGGGGGTTCAGCTGTTTTACCGCAAACGCCACGCCCGAAATAAGTCCGCCGCCGCCCACAGGCACGACTATCACATTTGCATTAGCCACCTGATTGAGTATCTCCAGACCGATAGTACCCTGACCTGCGATGACATTTTCATCGTCAAACGGGTGAATGAAAGTATATCCGTACTCGTCACGCTGACGTATAGCCTCAGCATAAGCATCATCATAAACGCCGGGTACAAGGCATATCTCAGCGCCGTAGCTTCTTGTAGCCTCGACCTTTGAGATAGGCGCACCATCGGGCAGGCAGATTATGGATCTTATTCCGTTCTTAGCCGCCGCCAGCGCCACGCCCTGTGCATGGTTGCCCGCAGAACATGCTATAACGCCGTGTGCCTTCTCTTCATCGGAAAGCTGGGAGATCCTGTAATAAGCGCCCCTCACCTTAAACGAACCTGTTATCTGCAAATTCTCCGTCTTGAGAAAAACGTTGCAGTCGGGGTTCACATTTGGTGCGGCTATACAGTCGGTAGACCTGATGACCTCTTTGAGTACATTTGATGCATCGAACACCTTATCCAGTGTAAGCATTGTGATTGACCTCTTTTCAAGATTAAAAATTTTGCCGTAAAGACCTATACTTTAGATTATACCACTCCCCGCCGCAAAAGTCAATAATTCATGATTCATAATTCATAATTCATAATTATTGGCATGACCGAAAGTGAGCCGTTTATCGTGGGTTTGGCAAAATTCGGGTAGGGCTTTTTTAATTCATAATTCATAATTCATAATTCATAATTCATAATTGTTGGCATGACCGAAAGTGAGCCGTTTATCGTGGGTTTAGCATAATTCGGGTAGGGCGGGGGCTTGCCCCCGCCGCTTGATTATCGCCATACCGTGTTACACCGCCGAATTATCGGGGCATCGCCGCAACGATTTGCCGTTTATCATCGCCATACCGTGTTACATTACTATACCGTGTTACACCGCCGAATTATCGGGTCATCGCCGCAACGATTTGCCGTTTATCACCGCCATACCGTGTTACATTACTATACCGCGTTACACCGCCGAATTATCGGGGCATCGCCGCAATGATTTGCCGTTTTAATTCATAATTATTGGCATGGGCGCGTGAATGCCGTTTTAGCGGAAGAAAGCGCGAACCATTGTTAATACCTGCTGAAAGGCTGTTCGGTACGGTTTGTCGGCAAAAAATGCGCCCGCATATTCCGCGAGCGCACAACTTCCTTATTTCACATTTTTTGACAAGCATCACAGCTTTGCCGCCGTCCCCTCAAAGCTCAACGCCCATCATCTTTTCCCACGCCCTGTCTGCGGCAGTCGGCACAGTGATGTGCCTGTTGTAATAAACATCGTTCAGCGCATCAGCGTATATCTCTATAAGCTGACTGTTTTCCATCGAAGGGCTCATCGCTTTCAGTCTGGGCTCTGTCATCATCATGCGGTTAGCCTTGTATTCAACGCCTTCCAGCATGCCGTGTGCCTCCAGAGCTTCTTCTGCCGCCCTGCTTATGGGCACACCCTTTGTCATTCCCACACAAGCCGCCATGTCAGCGCTGTTTATCAGGTAGTTCAGCAGTTTTCCCGCCGCTTTCGGCTGTTCCGTATCACTTCTTATCGCATACAGACCCGTCGGCTTTTCGTACCAGCCGTACTCCTTGTATGCATCTGTCGTCAGATAAGGACCTATCTCCAGCTCCATTTTAAGATCAGCCGCCGCCGTTTCAAAATATCCCGGATCTGATGTCCACGATACCGCCCCTGCCATTCTCAGCATGGTGAACTCGCGCCTGTCATACTCACTGCCCAGCGCAGTCACCTTTTCTTCCACCAGTCTGTTGCTGAAATCCAGCATTATCCTCATATCCTCGTTAGTCAGTGCCAGCTTGCCTTTTTCATCGAAAACATGGTGTCCCGTTGTCTGTTCAAGGTAAGCGCACGCCGTCATCCAGAAAAATTTCTCTGTCAGTGAAAGCAGATACACCCCGTCGCGCCTCAGCACCGCCGCATCCTCGAACAGTTCTTCCCATGTTTCGGGCACACTCAGCCCATAGCTGTCCAGCAGTGTCTTGTTGTACACAAAAGTCAGCGCGTTGAAGCCATAAGGTATCGCCTGAAGTTTCCCGTCTATCCGCCCGCAGTTCAGGCTTGTCTCGGGGTAAGTCGAAAGGTCAATATCCTCCAGCTGTGTCAGGTCGTAAAATTCCTCACCGTCTTTTGAATACTGATACAGCCAGTCATAGTTCAGCTGCATCACATCAGCTTCCGTCCCCGAGAATATCTGCGTATCCATCTTCGATTTGAAACCGCTGAACTCCGCATATCTCGGTCTGACAGTCACACCTGTCTCTTCAGTGAAGCCTTTCAGACCATTCAGTGTGCGCTCGTTGCGCTCATCACCGCCCCACCACGAAAAGCTGATCTCTATACGCTCATCATTTGCGGCTATGACCCTCTCGTGACAGCTGCACAGCCCCAGCGTCAACGCCGCCGCAGTCATAAAAGCCACAGAACGTTTCATCTTGTTTCTTACCATCTTTGCGCATCCTTCTCTTTTACCGTCCCGCCTTAGCGTTTATATGTACCTTTATCTTTCCTGTATACCGCATAAGTCCTCTCATCATCGCTGACAGCTTCATTCAGCGCCTTTTCAGCCATGTCATAAAGCTCGTCATAGTCGGTACTGGAATGAGGGTATACCGCCGCACCTATGCAAATATTCATATCCCCGTCATGCGCCAGCGTTATCGAGTTGAGATGCTCACTCAGCGCCACTATGCCGTCTCTCAGCGCATCGTTCGCCTTGAACAGGTCATACTGTGTGAAGTTTGCCATTACTATGAACATGCCTTCACCTATCCTGCCCACCAGGTTTTCCGAAGTCGGGTCGTCAGTCCCGAAAAACTCAGCCAGCCCGCGATATGTCTTTATTATCGCACCGTTGTAGCCCGATCTGCCATAGCGTTTTCCCAGCTCTGCCATGTTCACTATCTTCACAAGCGCCACCATGTACATCGAACCTGCGGGGCAGGTATCCAGCCTGTCAGCTATGGTGTTCTCAGCCTCTTCCGCATTGGTTATGCCCGTGAGCATATCCACTTCGGGCGTAAGTATATGACCGCCGCCCATCGCAGGGTCGTCCTTTACATGCACCACATACAGCACAGTCAGCACCGCCAGTGTCAGCACGATCACCACAGCAGTCTCAAGCCCCAGCTTCTTGTAAAGCTCAAAAGTCGAGGTCATGTCCTTCATCACCACTACCTTCCAGCCGTTGCTCAGCATCTTGCTCGCCTGCACCGAAGTGTCAGTCACCATCACATAGCTGTCTCCCTCGACTTCCTCAGGTGTCAGCTCAGCCTCGCTGTTGGTTATGGTCATTATCGCATTGCCGCCGCTGTCCAGCAGCATCAGCTTTGAATTGTTTATCCTGTCGGCACATGCCACCATATAGCGCAGTTCTTCGGTATAAAATCCCCCGATGAACAGCGCATTGTCGTTTGAACGGCTTATAAAGTACACCTTGTTGAATCTGCCGTTAACGCCTGTCACCCATACCCTGTTTTTATCGCCCAGCAGTTCTTTCAGCACAGGGTAGAGCTTTCCGTCATCGTTGCTCAGCCCCTCCTTAGTACCGTCAGACAGCTTGCCTGCCGCCGCATCGTTGCGGTATATCAGCGTAAAATCGCAGTAGTTGTCGATAAGGCTCAGCGATGTCACATCGTTCTTTATCTCTGTCAGCTTCTGCGAGATCTCATACTCGCCCCGCGTAAAATCAGCCGCGTCAAAATCACTGTATTCACGGTCGGCAGACAGTGTAACGCTCGCGTCCTCCAGCTTTGCGAACTGCATATCCAGCCCTGCCGCCGCCTGCACCGCCGATGTCTTTACAAGCTCAGCTTCATTTTCAAGCTGTTTGTCATAGTGTATATAGCTCGTATACCCGAGACACCCCGCGCAGACCACTGCCAGCACCGCCAGCAGCACCAGCGGGAAAGCCCTTGACGAATGCCTTCCGCCCTGTTTTTTGTTATCCTTTTCCAATATTTCTTCCTCATCTTTTGACCCGCCATTATTGGCGTTATCTTATACTTGTTTATATTATACCACAGTCTGTAAAATATTTAATTATTTTTTTGTAAATTCTGTCTGCAAAAAGACTTTCCCTGCCATCGTCGGAAAATCGCCGTAAAACCGCGCATTTCAGCGCAGATTGTCAAAATACACAAAAATCGTATAGAATATTCTATCCGCCGAAAGGGCGGTTAGCCTTGACAAATCGGGCTTTTTTATGAGATAATCATAAAAACAGGAGGCTGTCACACAGCCTTATCATGGTCAAAGGAGGAACTTAAAAATGAAGAAATTTGTATGCACTATCTGCGGTTATATCTACGAGGGCGATGCAGCTCCAGAGAAGTGTCCCCAGTGTAACGCACCTGCTTCCAAGTTCGATGAACTGAAGGAAGATGCTGCACTGACATGGGCTGATGAACATAGAGTAGGTGTTGCACAGGGTCTTGATCCCGAAGTCGTTGCAGGTCTTAAAGAGAATTTCAACGGCGAGTGCAGTGAAGTAGGCATGTATCTTGCTATGGCAAGGGTAGCTTACAGAGAGGGTTATCCCGAAGTTGGTCTGTATTTCGAGAAGGCAGCATTTGAAGAGGCTGAGCATGCCGCTAAGTTTGCCGAACTGCTGGGCGAGGTAGTAACACCTTCCACCAAGAAGAACCTTGAGCTGAGATATATGGCAGAGAACGGCGCATGCGAGGGCAAGATGAAGCTGGCTAAACGCGCTAAGGAACTGGGCTATGATGCGGTACACGACACCGTTCACGAGATGGCTAAGGACGAGGCAAGACACGGCTGCGGCTTCAAAGGTCTGTATGACAGATATTTCAAGTAATATGTACGCATAACGCAAAAGGCATGAGGAATCTCCCCATGCCTTTTTTTGTGCCTGTTTACAGAAATGCCCTCATATCGGCTGAAAGCTGTTCCTCGATGGATATCAGCTTTTTGGTGATGTCTTTGGAATATTCCTCAGCGGCGGCGTATTGGTTGAGGTACTTTGAAAGTGACTTTATGCCCATATTGCACCCATCGGTTATGAACTCTGCGGCGGCGCTGTCAGTTTCTTTGGTGACCAGCTTGAAATTCGCCTTGATACTGCCCATGACCTCAGCTATCATCGGCGGGTCTTTGCCGTCATCTCCGAAACGGTCAAGGCGGCGGGCTATCTCACGGGACATCTCCATGTGCTGAGCTTTGCTGTGGTCAAGCACCTTTTTCAGCGGCTCGCTCAGCCGAAACTCCATCGTGTCCTCAATTGAAGAAACTCCCATCTTCACGCCCGCATCGCACTCCCTCAGCAGGCGTATGGTGTCTTTTTCTATCATGCTATCAGTCCTTTCGGTGTTGATGATCTTATTATTGCCGAAATGCCGCGCAAGTATACAAAAAGGCGGCACCGCCTCTCCGCCCCCTTACGGGGACGCAGTTTGGTGCCGCCACTCACTGACGATGCCTGTGTATATATCGTACATATTATATCATGTACCGTCCCAAATGTCAACAGTGTGCGGCGGCTTGCGATGATTTTTGTACATCTGCACATTTTGAGCGCACACTTTTCCGCCCTTTTCACAATTCGGGAGGGTCGAAAAAAGCGGCACGCTGTTTCGCATGCCGCCCTCTTTATCGCTTATTACTTTTCTGCCGACAAAAACTTGTAAGTGAATGCCGCCAGCGCCGAACCTGCAAAAGGTCCGACTATGAATACCCAGAGATCTTTCAGCGGCTGACTGTTATCGAAGATAGCCGCGAAAACTGCGGGGAACAGGCTTCTTGCAGGGTTTACCGATGTGCCTGTCAGACCGATGCCCAGTATGTGTACCAGCACCAGTGTCAGACCGATGATGAGTCCGCCGAAAGAACCGTGACCCGCCTTGCTGTCGGTAACGCCCAGTATGGTCAGCACAAAGATGAATGTGAGAACTATCTCAACCACCAGACCTGCCGCGATACTGCCGTTAACACCGCCCAGACCGTTCGCGCCGAAGCCGCCTGTCTTGTCCTCAACGCCGCCCAGCGTGAAGATTATCGCCAGTATAGCCGAACCCAGAAGCGAACCCGCGCACTGTGAAAGCACATAGCCCACAAACTCACTGCCTGTCATGCCGCCCTTTATCAGAACGCCCAGCGATACCGCAGGGTTTATGTGACAGCCCGAAATGTTGCCCACGCAGTAAGCCATTCCCACTATCACCAGACCGAAAGCCAGCGCGGTGAGTATGTAGCCGCCGCCGTTCACGGCATCACAGCCCACCAGCATAGCAGTGCCGCAGCCGCAGGTCACAAGCACACATGTGCCGATGCACTCGGCAAGATACTTCTTGATTTTTTCCATGTCAATACCTCCTCTTAAATGTCAGACTCCCGATCCTGACGTGTATCGCCAAATATGACTATCCCTTCTGCACAACAGCTGAACATGCGCCGCACGCCGACCGCCTTTATTTCTGTTGGACTTCTGTTTTGCGATGTTACGTCGGGATAACCATTTTGCCAAATGCACACGACCCGTTCGGGACACGTCAGAAAAACGCGCATTTGCGCAGTTGCCGCCGATGTTCCCTGCCCGACGGGGCAGAGTACTCCACTTAAATTATATCCAATATCGGGCGGCTTGTCCAGCGAAAACGCGCGGATTTTACAGTGTATCTTTAAAATTATACTTTTTAGACAATCACACCGCGCGATTATTGGGCAATTACACCGTCCCGAACGCCCCGCGCAGAACTATCCCGAATACGCCCGCGAACCGCCCGTCATAAAACGGAGGGCATCATTCCGCCGACACCGCATCGTGCAGGACTTTTCTGACTGCCCCCGCGCCTGCCAGCATCTTGTCGAGGTAAGCGGCTATCTTATCCGCCAGCCCGACACTCACAAGGTCAGCGCCGAAGAGGGCTTCGTTTTTCAGCACTGCTTCAACAGCCGCCCTGTCACAGCCCTTGCCGAACCATTCGGGGCGGACTGTCTTCTGCATCTCGTCAAGCATCGGGTCGGCGCTGAGTTCCATCGGTGCGCCGTCATCTCCAACAGCTGTCAGGTATCTCAGCCAAGCCGCTATGACGAGTGGTATCATCTCCAGTTTTGCCGCACTGCCCTTTTCGGCATACGCACGCACCGTCCCGCCGAAGCGTATGGCGAGTTTCTGGCTGGTATCGGTGGCTATGCGCTGGGGGGTATCGGGCAGGTAGCTGTTCGGCAGACGGTCCTCAAGCACCTCTCTGAGGAAGTTTTCGGGGCTTATCATGTGCGGGTCTGCCACCACAGGCAGACCTTCCTTATACCCCAGACGGTACACCAGCGCTTTCAGGTCGCTGTCGTCCATCTCGTCGGAGATCTTCTTATGCCCCAGCAGACAGCCGAAAACTGCCAGCGCAGTGTGCAGAGGGTTAAGGCAGGTCATAACTTTCATCTTCTCAGCCCTGTCCACCGACTCTCTGTCAGTCATGTAAACGCCCGCCTTTTCAAGGGGCGGTCTGCCGTTGGGGAAATCGTCCTCTATGACCAGATATTCGGGCATCTCGGCATTTACGAAAGGCGCTGTGAAAGTGCCGCGCGAAGTTTTTACAGGCGACATGCCCTCAACGCCCAGCGCAGTCAGTTCGCCGCATATGATGCTGTCAGGGCGCGGGGTTATCTTGTCTATCATGCTCCAAGGGAAGCTGACTTTCGGGCTTTTGAGCCATTCCACGAAATCAGCGCCGCAGAAGCCGCGACTGCACCAGCCCTCAGCTATGATCAGCACGCTTTCTTTCAGCTTTTCACCGTTGCGGCTGCAATTATCCATGCTGACCAGAGCGACAGGTGTACCGCCCGCGCAGAACCTTTCATACATGAGCGCCGCCGTCACCGACATGGCAGAGCGCAGTTCACCCGACATGCCGTCATTGAGATCGGCTTGCACATACGGCAGTATATCGCCGTTCATATCTTTTACGGCATAGCCTTTCTCGGTTATGGTGTAGGAGATCATTTGCAGGCTGTCACTTTTCGCGATAGTTCTGAGTTTCGCCATACCCTCGCCTTTTGCGCACACTGCGCCGCCGATACTGCCTATCACCCGCAGATATTTCTCGCCCCTTGCTGGCAGACCCACCAGCAGTGAGAGGTCATCGTATGGGTCATATATCTTCTCGATAGTTTCGGTATCGAAGCTGTCAGCGGCTATTATTCCGCTGTCCATATCGCCCTGACAGATAAGATCATCAGCCAGCCTTGCGATATACCCGCGAAAGATGTTTCCCCCGCCGAAATGCACCCAGCGCGGGGCTTTTTCGGTGTTTCGCTTTATCATATCGGTATCGTACAGCGGCAGTATGAAGCCTTTCTCCTGCCAGAGGGCTTTTTCGCTGACGATGCTTTGGGTATTGAGTTTCATAGCAATTCTCCTTATCTTTGTACCTGTGCCGAGCCGTTCCCGAACGCCAGTGCTTTCACTTCATCGGCAGACACCAGGTTGCAGTCGCCCTCTACCGAGAGTTTCAGACAGGAAGCCGCCGCCGCGAACTCCACCGCATCGCGGGTGGACATGCCTTCCAGCAGGGCGTATATAAGTCCCGCCGCGAAGCTGTCACCGCCTCCCACGCGGTCAACTATATGGGAGGTATACTCGCGGCTGAAGCAGTGCTGTTCACCGTCATACAGCAGTGCCGCCCAGCGGTTGTCCTCCGCGCTGAGGGTAGTGCGCAGTGTTATGGCGACTTTTTTCAGCCCGAAGCGTTCTCTCAGCTGTTCAGCCACAGCTTTGTAGGCGTTATAATCGCTGTCATCGCGGGCGTTTGTGGGTATGCCGAAGAGTTCTTCCGCCTGATCTCTTCCGCCGATATAAATATCGGTATAGCGGAGTATCTCAGCCATGACCCGACCCGCAGTTTCCTTATCCCACAGTTTGCGGCGGAAATTTATATCACAGCTGACAGTCAGACCCATCTCCTTAGCGGTCCTGACGGCTTCCAGTGCGGCTTTAGCGGCTTCACCGCCCAGCGCGGGAGTTATGCCCGTTATATGGAACCAGTCAGCGCCCGCCAGCAGACCGCGC
Source organism: uncultured Ruminococcus sp. (assembly GCF_902762735.1). Classification (GTDB taxonomy): domain Bacteria; phylum Bacillota; class Clostridia; order Oscillospirales; family Ruminococcaceae; genus Hominimerdicola. Next base: position 659 of record NZ_CACWPP010000014.1, on the reverse strand, counting down.
CAGTCATAGTCTTCCGCCTTAGCGGTGGCAAAAGCCGAACCCGCCCTGTCATAGATGACTTTTGAGGGTCTCTGCGCAGCACCTTTTTCGATGAAATAAATGCCCATCCTGTCGCCGCCGCGAATGACCGCAGAGGTATCCACCCCATACTGACGGAGTGTATTTATCGCCGCCTGACCTATCTCATGGGCAGGCAGTCGGCTGACGAATTTTGCATCGCACCCGAACTGCACCAGCGAAACGGCGGTATTAGCTTCACCGCCGCCATAAACCACGCCGAAGCTGTCCGCCTGAATAAATCTCTTATGTTCTTCGGGAGATAACCGCATAAGCAGTTCCCCGAACGTTACTACTTTTTTTGCCATATCTATTCACCATTTTTTTATTAGTTTTTGCTTGATTTGAGCGGGAGCGCCGTTCCCCGCGAAAACGCCCCATCGGTCATCGCCGCGAGGGTTCGCCGTTTTATCACGGGTGTGTGCGGGTCGAACGGCGGGAGCAAGCCCCCGCCCTACACTATTGACAGTTACACCGCCGAATTATCGGGTCACCGCCGCGAGGGTTCGCCGTTTTATCGCGAGTGTGTGCGCGGCGAACTTTGTGTGCATCTTATTTACTTTGCGCACTTGCATTTTCGGGCTGGCAGTTCTCTTTTTATG
>NZ_CACWPP010000013.1 GCF_902762735.1 uncultured Ruminococcus sp. | reverse complement strand
AGCAATCCGCCTTAAAATTCAGACAAAATCCAGTCACAAAATCCATAGATCCGAGCTTTTGCGACTGGATTTTGTGAATTTAAATAGTTGGATTGCTATGGGATATTTTATTTATAGCACTCAAATGCCTTTTCTGTAACCTTTGCGTCCTCTTCGCTCTGCTTTGTCACAAGGCTGACAACGGGCACGACTACAAGACCGAACAGCATCGCGAATGCACCTGCGTTTACGGGTGAAGCCAGTGCCAGACCGCCCAGTGTCTTAGGCGCATCGGGTATCATGCCGAAGGTGTATATCAGCATGTGTACGACAGTTATGCCCACGCCGCAGATGAAGCTCGCCATAACAGCCGCCTTAGTAACGCCCTTCCAGAACAGACCGTACATGAAAGGTGCGAGGAATGCGCCTGCCAGTGCGCCCCAGCTGATGCCCATCAGACTGGAGATGACCATAGCGTCCTGCTTAGCGCCGCGCAGTGAGTAGATGGCGATAGCTACCGAGATAAGCAGGAAAACAGCGATGAATGCACGCATTATGCTGACTTCCTTCTTCTCGTCCATTTTGCCTTTCATAAGGGGCTTTATCAGGTCGATGGTCAGGGTCGAGCTGGAAGTGAGTACCAGCGAGGACAGAGTGGACATCGAAGCTGACAGCACCAGCACGATTATCAGCGCGAAAAGTCCGCTGGAAAGGCTGTCCATCATTGAGGGAACGATAGCGTCAAAGCCTTCCTTTGGTGCGCCGTCAACGCTCTCCATGAACAGTCTGCCGAAGCCGCCGAGAAAATAACAGCCGCCTGCGACAACTATTGCGAACACAGTGGAAACGACTGTGCCTGTCACAACAGCCTTGTCGTCCTTGATGGCGTAGAACTTCTGCACCATCTGGGGCAGTCCCCATGTACCCAGCGAAGTCAGTATAACAACGCCCACAAGGTTTATGGGGTCGGGTCCGAACAGCGAGTTATAGACCTCTTTATTGCCGTTGGCATCGGGTATAGCGCCCATAGCTTTCAGCGAGCCTGAAAGACCGCCGTGAACGTTCAGCACTGCCACAACAACGGCGGCTATGCCTATCAGCATGATTATGCCCTGTATGAAATCGTTGAGCGCAGTTGCCTTGTATCCGCCCATGATGACATATATGGCGGTGAACACTGCCATTGCGATTATGCACCATTCATACTCTATGTGGAAACTCTTCTCGAAAAGTCTTGAAAGACCGTTGTACACCGATGCGGTGTAGGGTATCAGGAAAATGAAGATTATCAGCGCGGAGACTGTCTTTAACGTCTTTGAATTATAGCGATGCTCAAAAAATTCGGGCATCGTTTTGGCATCGAGGAATTTTGACATCGTGCGGGTGCGCTTGCCCAGCACCAGCCAAGCCAGCAGCGAACCTATCAGCGCGTTGCCGATGCCGACCCATGTTGAAGCCACACCGTAAGCCCAGCCGAATTTGCCTGCATATCCCACGAAGATAACTGCCGAAAAATAAGATGTGCCGTAGGCGAATGCTGTGAACCAGGGTCCCAACCCTCTGCCGCCAAGCACGAAATCAGCCACATTTGCTGTCTTTTTGCGGTAGTATACGCCTATTCCTATCATAACGAACAGGTATACACCCAGTATGATCCATCTGACGATCATATCACTCATCACATACACTTCCTTGTCATTTTTTAGCATTAACGTTTTAACGCTTTTATGCTTTTACTCAATAAAGTCCACCATGATATTATAATACATTTTCCCGCCGATGTCAACCGCCGCTGACTTCTTTTTTGATGTAAATTTTAACGAATTTTCTCTGTCGAATTTGTACAGGTTGACTTTGATGAACATTCACAGCGGAGCGCTTCGGTGTTTCATCTATTATAAAAAGCTAAAAATATAGTGAAATCAAGGTGAAATCATATGCAGATGTTTGACAAAGACGCAGTTTTACTATATAATGTTTATACTTGGATAATGAGAAGACCGAAAGGAAAGATAGAATGAACAGCAGAAACAACGGCAGCCGCCCTCTTGACCCGTATGAGGCGCAGTATCAGCAGCAGCTTGAACAGTTTTCAAGGCTGGCAGGCGATACGGACGGCGAGGTAGACCTTAATCCCGGAAGCATTGATGATGCTTTTGCGGGATATGAACAGCAGTATGCACAGCAGTCGCCTTTACCGAGAGACTATGGTGCGCCGCACGGTATGGCGGGCTGCGGCAGACCTCAGCAGAATTATGGCGGAGAGTACGGCGATATGTATGGCAGAAGCAGACAGTCCTACGATGGCAGGAGTACACATCACAGAGAACAGCAGTCGGGCAGAAGTCAGCAGAATTATGGCGGAGAGTATGGCGATATGTATGGCAGAAGCAGACAGTCCTACGATGGCAGGGGTACACAGCACAGGGAACAGCAGTCGGTCAGAAGTCAGCAGAATTATGGCGGAGAGTACGGCGATATGTACGGCAGAAGCAGACAGTCCTACGATGGCAGGAGTACACATCACAGGGAACAGCAGTCGGGCAGAAGTCAGCAGAATTATGGCGGAGAGTACGGCGATATGTATGGCAGAAGCAGACAGTCCTACGATGGCAGGGGTACACATCACAGGGAACAGCAGTCGAGCAGAAGTCAGCAGGATCACAGACCCGCAGGACAGCGCACCGAACCGAACCGCCGTCCGCAGAAGAACAAAAAGTCGGCTTCGGACAGGCGCAGACCGCAGAATGATCGGGATGAGCGCGGACAGCTCCAATTCGGCAGCCACAGCCAGGGGCAGACCCATACAAAAAGACACCCGATACAGCGATTTTTCAGCACGCTGATAGTATTCCTGCTTATCATTTTTCTGGGATTGAACATACTGCTGTACAGCTACGTCTGTATGGTCAACCAGCGCGGCAGAGGCGAAAGAGCGGTCACAGGTGCTTCGATGAATTCAGCTGATGTGACAAACATACTGCTGATAGGTTCTGACACACGTTCACCCGATGAATTCGGGCGAACCGACTCGATGATACTGTTATCGGTGAACAGTTCCAAAAAGACAGTCACCATGACTTCTTTCATGCGCGACATGTATGTTGAGATAACAGGCTATGACCACAACGGCGAGAAGATAGATACGTGGGACAAGCTGAATTCAGCCTACGTTTTCGGCGGCGCGGAACTGCTTATGGACACCATAGAGCATAATTTTGACATAGCGGTGGACGATTATGTTTACGTGGATTTCTTCGCATTCATCGACATAGTTGACTCCATCGGCGGCATAGAAGTAGATGTCTCGGACGAAGAAGCGGCGGGCATGGAGGACCCTCAGCGGGAGCAGAACAAGTATCTTGAACAGGACAGCGACACCGATCTGCTGACACACGGCGGCAAGCTGAACCTCAACGGCAATCAGGCGCTGGCTTACGCAAGGCTGAGGTATGTGGGCAACGCAGACTTTGAGCGCACCGAGCGCCAGCGGGAGGTCATCGGAAAGATCATCGACAAGGTAAAAGGCTCGAACCCGCTGGTGATGAACAGATTTGCAAAAACGACACTGTCAAAGCTCTCCACCAACATGAGCAGGGCTGACATGATGCTGACGGCATATAAGGCTGTATTCTCGCTGAATTATACCATCAGGTCGCTCAGGATACCCGAGGAAGGCGTATACAGCTTCGGCTGGCACGGAGACCAGTCCACCCTTGACGTTGACCTTGACGCTTGCAGGGCGCTTCTCAGGCAAGAGCTGTACGGATAACAGACACTAAAAAGCGGAGCAGTTTCACACAGACTGCTCCGCTTTATTTTTGGCACATTACGGGCACAACAAGACCTCCTTTGGCGATATGCCGCAGGAGGTCTGTTTTAGTCATAAAGCACCATTTGTCCGCTTATGGCGCTTATCTGAGATCGGGATATATCAGTTGGATCTCTTGATGACCAGATCGGTGATGGTGAAGTTTACAGGTGAATCAATACCGCCGCAGTTGAATACGCAAGCTGTGTTGTCATCTGTCGGTTCGGTCATTACAAACTTGGTGGAGTAGTGCTGCTTCTGTGTTGAAGCGTATACAGGCTCGTTGAAATACTGGTCGTAAGGCTCATAGTTCTGCTGTATTTTGAAAGCGAACTTAGCATTCTTGTCTGCCTGATAATCGAACGAGATGTCGTAGGTCGCACCTCTCTCGAACTTGATGCCCGGATAGATGCCCTGAACATACCATTCTTCGGAACCTGCCCTGTTAACGGAGATACGGAGACCGTTGTTCAGCGACTCAAACGATGCAGATGCACCGCCATCGGTATTTGCCCAGCCTGTGTACTTGGAAGCATCAGCTGCAAGGTTAGTGGCGGTAGATGCGGGAGGATCGTTCTGTGTCGATGATGACGAAGATGAACCGCCGCTCAGCTTGATGAGCGAGAGATTTTTAACAGTTGCCTTGTAAGGAACGTTGACACTGCCGCCGCCCAGATTGAAGGTCACGCGGCACATGTTGTCGGTCTTTGAAGTGAAGTCAAAAGTTGCCTTGTAGTGCTGAACGCTTGTGGACCAGCTGAGGTTCTCGCTGAAATATGGGAGATAATCGTCGTGACCCTGATTTACTATGAAAGCAGTGGTCTGAGGCTTATCGCTGACATAATCAAAGGAGATCTGATACTTTGCGCCCTGTTCAAGGGTGATGCCCTCATAGAAGAACTGTGTATCCCAATCGTTCTTGCCGCCTCTGTTTACCTGCATGGAAACGCCGTTGTCAACGTAGGACATCTCGCCCTCACCGCCGTTGGAGGTGTCAGTCCAGCTTGTCCAGTTATCTTCGTTCGAGCAGAGATTTGCGGGATCATTTACGGGGTCCGGGTCAGCAAGTGCCTGTTTAAGCAGAACAAGGTCAACTATGGTTACTTTGCCGTCCAGGTTAAAGTCTGCATTCTTGGTGATGGAAGTGGTCTTTCTGAGCAGATAGTTCTGAATGATCTCTTCATCGTTTTCGTCCAGCTTGCCGTTGCCGTTAGCATCGCCTGTGAGCGGTTTTGAAACAGGTGTAGGTATGTTTGAGCCTGAAGCTTCCAGCATCGCATTGAGCAGTTCGGGCTGGGAAACTTTCAGTGTGCGGCGGTTATAGATCTTGTACTGTGCGCCGTTGTCCCACCAGATACAGCCCATACCGTAGCGTGTGCATTTCTCGACAAGGTACTTCGACCATGATGTGATCTCGTTCATGTTGTTCTTGTTGGCACAGCCGAACTCACCTACGATAACAGGTATGCCCCTCTGCACGAAAGTGCTGTTGAGGTTGTTGAGTACCATATCCAGCGGAGAGCTTGTCCATGTAGTTATCTCGGGGTAGCTTTCGTGAGTGAACTCGAACGGCTGGTAAACGTGTGCTTCGACTATCAGCCTGTTGCTCACGGTATCTCTCGGCAGAACGAACTGACTGGTGATCTCATTGTTCGCGCCTGCGCAGTAGGTATTGCAGATGAGGTTACGCTTTGCATTGTTGCCGCCCGAATTTCTTACAACATCAACGAATATCTGGTTGAGGTCGTTGGCGATGGGGCATGCTTCAGAACTTGGGTTCCACCACTGGTTGGAGCTTTCGTCAAGTATCTCATTGAAGCCCTCGAACACCAGCTTGTCGCCGTAATCGGCGAAATTCTCGCTCACCTGTTCCCAGATGGACTTGAACATCGCTTTCTTGTTCTGGAGGTTATTGCTGTTGGCTTTCAGCCAGCCCTTCTCACCTGTATCGTGGTGAACATTGAGTATGCAGTACATATCATCTTCGAGTACATAATTTACTACTTCCTCGACTCTGTTCATCCAGACATCATCTATCTTGTAGGTGTTGGGATCCATATGTTCGTACCAGGTGACAGGTACACGCACCGTCTTAACGCCCGAGTCCCTTACCATATCTATCATGGCTTTGGTGGTGGCGGGGTTGCCCCATGCAGTTTCGGAAGATGTGCTTCCTCTGTTGGAGCCGATGGTAGTGCCTGAATAGCTGTCCAGCGAGTTGCCGAGATTCCAGCCCAGCCCCATGTCTGCAACAGTCTGTTTTGCATCTTTCTCGAAATCGGCTGCTGCCTTTGTAGGCTCAACAAAAGCCAGGCAAGAAAGTGCTATGGCACAGACTGTTGAAAGTGTAAGTGCCTTTCTGCTTTTTGTTTTCATGTTACATTCTCCTCGATGAATAAACTTCGGGTCTGTGTCCTGCGCCCAATTTTACCGAAACAGCGCAGTACACCTGCTTCTTTTTGTCCTCACAGCCTGTCCTGACTGTGAACTTTGCCTTGTGGTCAAAGATCATATTTTTTTACTTCTATCACTAAAAATATTATATACTATTGACAGCGCACTTTACAATGATATATAATATAACTTAGATGATGTTTTTTAAAAAATCCGTCTTTTTACATTTTGATAACAATCTCCCAATTTTGATGTGTATTGCTGATGATACAAAAGAACAATACACAACCAAATTGGGATATAACAATATGCAGGTGAATAAAATGAAAATAAACAATGTAGGATACAATCACAGGCACGATGCAGACTTTTTTATTGACCGTCCCGACGGCAGCGGTGACTGTCTGCTGCTGATACTCAGGACAGATGCGGTCTTTACGCTGGACGGCAAAGATGTAACTATAAAAAAGGACTCCTTTTTTCTTTACCCGCAGGGCATGCCGCAGTATTACAGATGTGTCCCGAAACATGAATTTGCAAATGACTGGGTGCATTTCAGTTTTGAGCAGGGGGAGGAAGCGCAGTTCCTAAAGAGGAACATACCTTACGCGCAGGGCATAAAGACAGCACACGCGGGGTTTCTCAGCTGGTGCATCAAGGCGATCGCAGATGAGTATGCCTCACATTCGCCGTATGCGGAGGAAAATATCAGGCACTATATGTGGCTGATATTCAACCGTGTCAGTGATGCGCTTCACCTGTCCGACGAGCAGGTGCATGGCTCGGAATACGAGATGCTGCTGACGATACGCCACAAGATATACGCAGAGCCGTATGTTCCGCGCTCGATAACATGGGCGGCGCATGAGATACGCATGAGTCCCGCATCGTTCCAGTACTACTATAAAAAGACTTTCGGTGTGACATTTGTGCAGGATTTTATCAACGCAAAGACAGAATACGCCGAGATGCTGCTGACGACCACCAACCTCAACGCCCATGATATAGCCGAAAAATGCGGCTACCGCAACTACGAACACTTCACGCGGCAGTTCAAGGAAAAGTGCGGCATGACACCTCTTGAATACCGAAGAAGCAAGCAGCAGCAGCGATAGGGTGAATATTGCTTGCGGGGGCGGGGTATTGCGTGTCGGCTGTACGAATATATACGAATATAAAGGGCGGAGCGGTTAAAGGATCGCTCCGCTTTTTTGTGGGGGGGATGTAAAAGGGGGGGTGTACTATTGTGGAGAGGTATAGTCGGGGGTGGGAGTGTATTATGGGGAGAGGTATAGTCGGGGGTGTACTATGGGGGTGGTACACTTTTTTGTGTCGTGGGGTAGGACGGAGTGCGGGATAATTTGGTTCTTTTGCATAATTTTGCTTTTGATTATTCTTTCAAAAATGTTATATTATACAAATTTATGGTGAAACTGTTGACAAATCTTCTGCCAAGTGATATGCTATAAGTGTACTACGACAGATAATACAGTTGGTACACATAGGACAGATGAAAAGAAACAACAAAACAGTCCGCAAAAACGCGGGCAGAAAGGCAGGTCAACATGAGCGGTCTGTTATCGCTGGCGATAGGTGCGCTGGGCGTATGCGTATATCTGGCAGGCAAAGATCATCGTCAGGACACCGAAAGAAACAGAAAAAAAGACGGCGCATCGCAGCAGGCGATAAGCGAATGACCGCAGAATGTCAGCCGCAGGAAAGGAGGTCAGCTTAAAGATTTTCGGGCTGATGGCAGTTGAGTGAAGCGGTGCAGGACAGTCGCGCGGAGAGAAAAAGATGGTGTGGTTATTCTTTGGCACACTGCTTTGCATGGGGTGGTCAGCTGTTTCCTGCCGCAGATGTGGCGGCTGATGACTTATGAATTTTCAGGGTACGCACCGATGGTGAAAATCTCGGGAAAGGCGGCAGTTGAGTGAAGAGGTGCAGGACAGTCGCGCGAAGAGGAAAAGATTGTGTGGTTATCATTTGGCACACTGCTTTGCATGGGGGCGGTCAGCTGTTCCCTGCCGCAGATGGGGCGGCTGACGACTGATGAATTTCAGGGTATGCACCGATGGTGGAAATCTCGGGAAAGGCGGCAGTTGAGTGAAGCGGTGCAGGACAGTCGCGCGGAGAGAAAAAGATAGTGTGGTTATCATTTGGCACACTGCTTTGCATGGGGGCGGTCAGCTGTTTCCTGCCGCAGATGGGGCGGCTGACGGCACATATATCAGCAATTACGTGTATAAGACCCGAATAAAGAGATAAGGGGGGCTGTATCTGCGGCGGCGCGGCATAACAGAGATATATATGCTGTTCGTGCTTGCGCAGGAGAAAAAGTATGACTTTCCCACGTAACGCCGCCGAGAATGACGGCAAACAAAGAAAAACGGCAATTATCGTTAATGCCTGCTGAAAGGCTGTTCGGGACGGTGCGTAAGCGGGATAACCGCGCGAAGAATAACGCCGACTGTCATAAATTCTGCTGAAAGGCTGTTCGGGACGGTGTGTAAGCGGGATAGCCGCGCGAAGAATAACGCCGACTGTCATCAATGCCTGCTGAAAGGCTGTTCGGGACGGTGCGTAAGCGGGATAACCGTGCGAAGAATAACGCCGACTGTCGTTAATGCCTGCTGTAAGGCTGTTCGGACGGTGCATAAGCGGGATAGCCGCGCGAAGAATAACGCCGACTGTCATCAATGCCTGCCGAAAGGCTGTTCGGGACGGTGCGTAAGCGGGATAGCCGCGCGAAGAATAACGCCGACTGTCATCAATGCCTGCCGAAAGGCTGTTCGGGACGGTGTTTGCGCGGGACAGTCACAAAAAAACAAAGAGATAACAAGACATATGACGAGAGGAGGAAAGCTCTTGATAAACATAGACCTGACAGGCAGGATACCCATTTACGAACAGATATGCAAAGGCTTTTCGGAACTGATAGGCAGCGGGGCGCTGAAAGAGAACGACAAACTTCCCGGTGCGCGGACGCTTGCAAAAGAGCTGGGACTGAATCCGAACACGGTGGCTAAGGCTTACAGCAGGCTCGAACATGACGGCATAATCTATTCGGTGGCGGGTAAGGGATGTTTTGTGGCAAAGCAGAAAGGTCACATAGAAAAGAAGCTGTTCGAGGCATTCGATGCGGCGGCGATGGCGGCGCTCAGGGCGGGTGTCACCGCTGATGAACTGAAACAGCGGGTCGATGATGCGGCAGTCAGCTCAGGTAAGGAGGACAACTGATGATAGAGATAAACAATGTCACCATGAAGTTTGAAAAGAACAAGGGTGAAAAAGAGGACTTCACGGCACTTGACGTAGTGAGCATCAACATACCCGAAAGCTGCATATACGGTTTTCTGGGGTCGAACGGTGCGGGCAAAAGCACGCTGATGCGACTGATGTGCGGTGTATACCCATGCACTGAGGGCAGTATAAAGATAGACGGCAGAGAAGTATTTGACGACCCCGAAGCAAAGGGCAACATCTTCTTCGTGAATGATGAAACGATACAGTATTCGACATACACGCTGAAAGACCTGAAAAACTACTACAAATGCTACTACCCGCAGTTCTCGGAGGAAGTATTCGACAGGCTGACAGAAAAGCTGTCACTGCCGCAGAACAAGCGCATGTCGCAGTTTTCTAAGGGCATGAAGCGTCAGGCAGTGGTGGTGGCGGCGCTCAGCTGCAAGACCAAATACATAATGCTTGATGAAGCCTTTGACGGTCTCGACCCTGCGATGCGCAAGATAATCAAGACCATGATAGTCGATGAACTTATGGACAGAGATGCGGCGATGATAGTATCTTCCCATAATGTGGCGGAGATAAATGAACTTTGCGACAGGGCGATGCTGATACATCAGGGGCATCTGATATTCGCGGGCGAGGTAGACGAGATAAAGAGCGGCTTCTGCAAATTGCAGACCTCGCTCGGCAGCAGACAGATGACAAAAGAAATGGCAGAAGCGGCAGGGCTGGAGGTAATGCAGTTCTCGACACTGGGCAGTGTGGCACAGATGATAGTGCGCGGCGGCGCAGAGGATTGTCTGGCAAAGCTGAAAGGTCTTTCGCCCATACTGCTGGAGGCAGTGCCGCTGACATTAGAGGAGATATTCATATACGAGCTGGAGGTGCGGGGCTATGGCGCAGACATACTTAAAGAAAATTGAGCTTGCCTCAAAAGCGGAATGCCGCAACAGAAAAAAGATACGACTGATACTGCTGATACTTACGATAGTCGGAGCGCTGTTTGAGATAAAAGATTACAAGGTCAAGAACCTGACAGATAATGCTTACGGCGGTGGTATTGATCTGCAAAGATACGCTACTTTTGAAGGCATCTTCGGTGCGTTCCTGATGCTTTTGGCGGCGTGCTTCGGGCTTTTTGCGGTGCATGGCGTGTTCAGTGACCTGACTTCAAAGCAGAATGCAGATATACAGCTGTCACTGCCGATGAATGCAAAAGAGAGGTATCTCTCAAAACTGCTGGCGGTGTTCAAGCTGCACATACTGCCCATACTGGCGGCGGGAATCGCGGTGATACTCATAGGCAGTACAAAAGAGAGCGGCTTTGATGTGATGGGCTATATCGTGCGTTTCCAGCTGGTGACGGTGGCTCTGGCTCTGTTCGTTGACAGCGTGAGCATCTTCTGCATGAGCTGCTGCGGCGCTAAGGCTGAGGGCATATACACCTCGATAATAATGGGAGGCTGCATCAGCATACTTCCGATGTTGTTTTTCAGAGAAGCGATAATAGGTTTCTCGGGCGTTGACAACACATATTCTTTCAACATTAATCCTTTATATATGTTCGGCGGACTGATACTGACAGCTCTTGAGGAAAATAGTACAGGTATAGGCGCAACAATGCCGTATATCCTTGCAAACCTGCTTATGAGTTTTGCGACCATATTTGCCGCATACTTCATATACCGCAGACGTGACGGCAGACATGTGGGCAAGCCCATCGTGTACGGCTTATTCCTTGAACTGTTCATGTTCACGGGGCTGACAACGCTGTTCTTCGTATTCGTATACACGGGCGGCTGGTCGATAGGACTCACCGCTGCGCTGATAATCTGCATTGTGATACGCATAATACTGGCAAGGGCGAAGATAACCCCGCTAAAGTTCGTCATATGGATAGGCAAATATGCGGCTGCACTGGCTGTATTCGTACTGATAATGGGCGCGGCATACTTCACGGGCGGTTTTGGCTACTACAAAGTGAGATACCATGTGAATGACGAAAAATTAATTGATATTTCCGCCACCTGCTCCAACATCAGCTACTCATCAGGGGTCACAAAACACGATAGTACCAGACATTTTGAAAATGATTACAGAACAGAAGATAAAACATACTCAAAAGGCATTACGATACCCGCAAACTGCACCCCTGAAGAAGCAAAGCAGGCAGTTGAAGATATAAATGCTCTGATCGACCGTTATTACAACCTCAAAGACCGCAATATCGGCAATTTTATCATAATATTGACCAATTCTCAGCATACAAACGAGATATCATACAATAAGCATCATAGTATATATGTAACTATCGGTGAAGAAGGCAGCCTCAAATACAGTGCTTGCTTCCCGATGACCGATGACACCGAATTTGAAGAGTTTTGCAGTGAACTGAGCAAGATACTGGAAGAATCGTACACAGAAAGTTACAGATAAAATGAACGGCACTCACCGATAATGGCGAGTGCCGCTTTGCTTTATTCGTAAACTTTCATTATGGCATCAAGTTCGGTCTTGCTGAACCAGTCGCAGTCCTTGCGGTCAAACAAGCCGAAAAGCTCGTTGCCTGACAGGTAGTAGCCGTTATCCCACCAGACGCAGGGTATGCCCAGCGACTTCGCTGTGCCCAGATAGTGGGTCAGCCACTTGGCTATCTCTTCATCGTTGAAATCTTTATTGACAGCGCCGTACTCGGTTATTATGACGGGTATGCCCTTATCGAGGAAAGCCTCTTTAAGGTCGTAGAACATGTTGTCTATCTCACCGTCGTGAGAGCCGTCCCAGTCGAAAAGTTCCCAGTCGGCGTTGGCATTGTAGGTAAAAGCGTAGGGAGTGTATGCATGTATCGAGAAAGCTATGTTCTTGTCATCGGGTATCGCCACATCGCTGATGGCGGCTTTAACGCAGGAAGAAGCAAAAGTCGTCACCAGAAGCAGTCTGCTTTCATTATTGCCGCCTGTTGCCCGTACAGCATCAACGAAAGTCTGATTGAGCCTGTCAAGGCATCGTCTGCCCTCTTCGGTGCCGCCGTTCCACTCGTTAGTACCGTTCTTGACGCGGGGTTCGTTCAGCCCCTCGAATATCAGGTGATCGCCGTAATCTTTGAAACGCTCGGCTATCTGTCCCCAGAGCGCACCCACCTGCTCATCGACCGCGTCGATATGGGCGTTATCGGGTATGCGCCAGTCCTCTTCGTGGTGAGAGTTGATTATCACATACATATCGTTGTCGTAGGCGTAGTTGACCACTTCCTGCACACGGCCGAACCATTCTTCGTCAACGGTATAGTCGGGTGCTGCCCCCATATGACCGCCCCATGTGATGGGTATGCGTATCATATCGAAGCCGCCTGCTTTTACGGCATCTATCATCTCTTTGGTGGTGGCGGGGTTGCCCCACGAAGTTTCGGAGCTTACACCTGCGCCGCCTGTTGCATCGAGGGTGTTGCCCAAATTCCAGCCTGTTTTCATGTCAGCCACCAGCTCGGCGGGAGTCATGCCGCGCATATCTCCGCTTCGGGCGAGGTCGGGCTTTTCGGCTGTCTGCGGCTGTTCTTCTGCGGCAGAAGATACGCTTTCTGCCTTGCTTTCGGCGGTATCTGATGAACTGCCGCCCTCAGCCTTTCCGCAGGAGGTCAGCACAGCCGCCGAGACTATCAGCGCCGCCGCAAATGAAAGTACACGAAAATTCTTCATAAAGCACCTCAGACTTTCTTAAATCTCAGAACGTTCCATGAATGTCTGCTGATGACCCTTTCACCGTTCGGCATAACTTTTGCAGGGGTCACATTATCGGGGGCATCAAGGGAATTTACAGCTTTGAGATCATCGCTGTAAAGTTCAAACTGCTCGGAAAGCTCATAGCCGTCGGGCAGAGCTATCTCAAGCTCACAGTCATCGTCCAGCGAACGGTTGACTGCGAAAACTGTTATGCCGCCGTCTGCATTCTCGACTGCCGCCGCAGTTATATGGGGGACATCTTTCAGCTTGCCCGCATCGCAGCATTCGCAGACTGTTTCGGGGCGCAGAGCAGTTCCCCTGCCATAGAGAGAAGCATGCATGAACGGGTAGAATATGGTCTGTAACCAACAGCCTTCGTTCTCGGTCATTATGGGCGCTATGACGTTTACCAGCTGTGCAAGGCAAGCTATCTTCACCCTGTCGGAGTTATTGATGAGCGTTATCAACAATGTGCCGACCAGAAGTGCGTCCTCAAAATTGTAAATATCCTCCAGCAGTCTCGGAGCGTATGACCAGCGGGGCACATGCTTGTCCTGCTCGCTGCTGTGAAACCAGACATTCCACTCATCAAATGACAAGTTGACAGTCTTTTCGCTGTGCTTTTCTGCCTTTACCTCATCGCAGATGGCGGCTACCGTCTTTATGAAAGAGTCCATATTGACCGCCTGCGCCAGATATGAGGGCGTATCGTTATCGGGGTTGCCGTAGTAGTTATGCAGGGAGATGTAGTCGATATGGTCATAACACTCCCGCAGGACAGTGCGCTCCCACTCGCCGAAAGTCGGCATATTCTTGTTTGAACTGCCGCATGCCACCAGCTCGATGTTGGGGTCTGTCCACTTCATCACCTTTGCGGCTTCGCAGGCTTTTCTCGCATACTCCTGCGCAGTCAGGTGGCATATCTGCCATGTGCCGTCCATCTCGTTGCCCAGACACCACAGCTTTATCCCGAATGGTTTGTCAAAGCCGTTCCTGCGGCGCATATCTGCATAGTATGTATCGGTGGCGAGGTTGCAGTATTCGACCAGCTGTCTTGCTTCATCAGCGCCCCTTGTGCCGAGATTTACCGCCATCATCACCTCAGTGCCCGCACGCTTTGCCCACTCCTGAAACTCATCTATGCCGACCTGATTTGTCTCGATGGTCTGCCATGCGAGGTCCAGCTTTTTCGGGCGCTTTGACCTGTCACCGGTGCCGTCCTCCCAGTTATAGCCCGACACGAAGTTGCCGCCCGGATAGCGGACTATCGGCACGCCCAGCTTTTTCACCAGCGCCAGCACGTCCTTGCGGAAGCCCATATCGTCGGCAGTTTCGTGTTCGGGCTGATAAATGCCGCCGTATACCGCTCTTCCCAGATGCTCGATGAACGAGCCGTATATCCTGTCATCAATTTTTGATATGACATCATCTCTGCTTACAGTGATCTTTGCTTTCATTGTTGTTACCTCCGAATATTTCATTTTGTGGTTATCCCGCTGATACACCAAAATAAACGATGTTATATTGGGAATTGAATACAGTTGGCGGTTATCTTTCCCCGCCTGCGGCGGGGAAAAGATAACATCAACTCAGTTTTTCCTCATTGATAAAGGTATTTTGCAGTGGTGTGCTAAAGGGATAGTCATATTTCATTTTATCCCAATTTGGTTGTGTATTAAGAACAGCCATTTTGTATAATCAGCAATACACATCAAAATTGGGAGTTCATTTTTAATATTGTACTCCATTTCAGATGATACTTCAATATATTATAATGCAATTATACTAACATATCCTGCAAATTTTCTGCGTGCTTTGTCCTGAAAGCCGCATAATTTTTGCAGGATATGTTAGTGTTTTTACAGAATATGATATTGCAGTCCTTCGCGGGATAGGTTACAATATTATAAAAGGAGGTGTATGATATGAAGATAACGAACGTCGGATACAACCACTTTCACGATGCTGACTTTTTTATCAGCAGACCTGAAGGTTCGGGCGACTATTTGATGATACTTTTAAAGACAGCGGGGCTGTTTGAATTTGACGGCAAAGAAGTCGCGGCAGAGGAGAATTCTGTTATACTGTACAGGCTGGGTTCACCGCAGTACTACCGTGCGGCAGGTCCGCAGTTCGGCAACGACTGGTTCCATTTCATGCCCGAAAGCGGTGCTGATGAGCAGTTCCTTGCGGCGCTGGATATACCGTTCGACACGCCGTTAAAGCTGGAGAGCATCGCGGAATTATCGGTTTTCGTCAGCATGATGTGTCACGAGAAATACTCGGACAACCTCTACAAGACCGATTCGGCAGACCTGCTGATAAAGCTGTTTTTCCTCAAACTCAGCGAGAAGATAAACATGTCGGCAAACGTCGGCACAGGCAGTCTGTATGAGAAAATGTCGATACTGCGCACCAAGATATACAACGACCCCGCCCACGAATGGAACGTTGACGGACTGGCGCACGAGCTTACCATGAGCCGCTCGTCATTCCAGCACCTTTACAAGAAGATGTTCGGGGTCACGCCCATAAATGACGTTATAACAGGAAGGACCGAGCATGCGAAATACCTGCTCGGTTCTACGGATTACACTGTTACACATATTGCAAGAATGTGCGGCTATTCATCTGACATACATTTTATGCGGCAGTTCAAACAGCGCACGGGTGTCACGCCCTCCGAATACAGGGTGAGGTCGGGCGGGTACAGGCGTTAGTTCAAAGCATCAGCTCCATCAGTATGCACTCGCGCTCACCTGCGGGCATGGGGAACATCTCCCTGCCAAACTCCGTAAATCCCACCGCACCGTAACAGCGGGCGGCGCTGACATTATCGGCAAAAACGCCGAGATCTATCCTTCTCGCAGAGAAATTCTGCCTGACATACTCTATGCCCAGCCTTAGCATCTCACTGCCCCTGCCCTGCCCCCTCAGTGCGGGGTCTACTATAACAAAGCCGAAACGCACTGTGCTTTCATCTGACTTATCGGGATACCTTATTATAAAATGCCCCGCGATGCGTCCGTCATCTCTGACAGCAGTGAGCGGGAAGAACTTCCCTGCTGACAGCATGGGCGCATAGTTCTCGTCGATGTCACTGCCCGTCAGCGGGAATTTGCAATACCTGTCTGCCGACCAGTTATAAAGCTCCTCGATATTTCTTATCCAGCCTGCTATGGCTGTGCCGTCCTTGCTTTCATACTGACGAAGTATCATTGTCAATTCTCCTTACTGCTTATTTTCGGTCTCTTCGCGGGTCATAAAATACTCTGCATACATATCGGCAGTTTCGCCTGCCGCAGGTGCAAGAGGGACATCGGCACTGATGTTGTCGCCGTTTATCTTCAGCATACCGTCAAACGCCTCGCTAAGGAGAGGTTCGCCCCCTTTCAGGCGTATCTGCCCGCACTTTTTCTCATAGCCGATACTAAGCGCAGATGTGTACTTATCAAGCGCACTATACTCGCTGTCATCGGTAAAGTGGTAAACTGTCGGCTGACAGTTGATGCCCATGTCCATCATTTTGCGGACGAGTGTGCGGTACTTCGCGAGTTCGTCCTCCCTGTCATCGACGCATATCTCCACCCAACCCAGCGCACCTGAACGCAGCATGTCATCATAAGCGGCATCGGCAGGCAGTTCCCTGTCGGTCAGCCTTGAGCTGCTGCGTGAAAATATCATAACATGCGGTTTATCGCCGCCGTATATGCTCTGCGCAAGGTCGGCTATCTCCTGCCGCGCCCGATCTTCGTACTTCACGCAGATGAGGTCATCGTAAAACTTTTCGCCGCTGCCGCTGAACACCTGTATGGTCTTGCCCGGCATCTCGTCACAGGTGACAAGTATGTTCACATACCCGCCGTGCTGACCGAAAACATTTCCCGAACCGACCTGCGTGTTGCTGTCAGCGAATGTGAACTTCATGCCGTACTTTTCGTTCATGTGTTCTACGGCGGCGCTGATGTGCTTTTTGCTGTTGTAGCTGTCGCTGTTACCACAGCCGAAAAGAAGCATCGCAGGCAGCATCAGCCCGAAAATCAGCCATTTCTTTTTCATAACTATCTTCCTTTTCTTTCGTTTTTCACAGGGCGCATACTGTTTTTACCAAGAGATATGCACTATTGTTTAACATTATATGACTATCCCTTTAGCACACCAACTAAAAATGCGGTAAACAAAATTATAATTGAGCGTTGTATATTTTCCCCCCGCCTGCGGCGGGGGGAAAATATACGCCAAGAACCTTAAGTTCTGTATAGCCGCTGTTTTTGTGGTGTGTCAGCGGGATAAACACATAACATTATAATGCAAATACGACTTCTTGTCAATAGAATAGCCTGCGCCGCATTTTCGGAATGGCAGGACTTCTGGGTGGTTCTTTTATTTGAAGATCGTCTTTTCCATTCTTTATGCATCTATTTAACTGCGATACCTATTGCATTTTTTGAAGAAATAGTGTATAATATCAATATACTCCATGAATTATTGTTGCTTTGCCAACATTTTACATTTGTGATTATGGTTATCCCCCTGACACACCACATTTTTGCAAGCAAACGTGCGTGCCACATAGCCCCTCCCCTACGTAAGGGTAGAGGGTTGGGGGTTGGGTCGCCCCTTGCCAAGAACGCTGAATTACGGCTATCAGATATTGGTGTGCTAAAGGGATGTTGACAAAGTATACGGAAGGAGGTCTCTTATGGATCTGCAAGCGCTGGTGGAGAGTGTTGACGGCATGGCAACGCTCTACGCTTTTGATATATTCCCCGACGGCAGTTTCAGCGAGATAAGGCTGATGGCTGTCAACAAAAAGAACGACTACATGCTTCATTTCTCACCAAACTCCCCAAAATTTTATCCCGGCATACCATACCGCAGTTACTGGATGGATCTGAATTTCGAGAAATATGTCTACAACTGCGGCAGCCGCACAGAACCTCTGTATTCTTACGTAAATGCACGCGGCGCATGGCTGAAAGGCTTCTACATACCCATAAAGATACCTGATGAGAGCGAAATGCAAAACGGTGTCAGGACTGTTTACTGCTTGTACATTTTCACCTACTCGAAAACAGCCGATACATGTTCTATGGCACTCAACTCGCCCGAATCCAACGAAGCGCTGGTGAAGATCAGCATAAAGCTCCACGAAAATGAGGATTTTTACAAGGGCATGGCTTCTGCGGTGGCTGATATTAAAGAGCTGTGCGGTGCTAAATGGTGCGCTGTGTGTACGGTAGACAAAGAAACAGAAAATTGCGGGCTGATAAACGAAAACGGTCAGCATAACGAGATGCTGGAAGGCATGGCGGCTGAGATGGAGCGCACCACCTATGAAGTGGCTCTGGCATGGGAAAAAGATCTGGCGCAAAGCAACTGCCTTATCCTTGAAAACCTTGATATAATCAAAGAACGCGATCCCGCGTGGTACTATTCGCTGAGCATACACAACGTTGAAAATCTGATACTTTTCGTGATACGATATAATCAGAATATCGTGGGATTCATCTGGGCGGCTGACTTTGATACCTCAAAGACGATGCTGATAAAGGAGACACTTGAACTCACCTCATTTCTTGTGGCAGCAGTCATCGCCAACCACCAGCTGCTTTCAAGGCTGGAAAAGAAAAGCACCGTTGACGAGCTTACTCAGGTAAGCAACAGAAATGCCATGAACGACCGCATAGACAGCCTTATTTCAGGCAGAGCGGAGCTTCCAGCTAACATGGGCGTGGTATTTGCAGACTTAAACGGCTTGAAAAACGTCAATGATGAGCTTGGACATAAGGCGGGAGACAAGCTGCTGACAAAATCGGCTTCACTTTTGAAGATAGCTTTTGGCGACAGCGAGATATACAGGGCGGGCGGCGATGAGTTCGTGGTACTCTGCCCCGATACAGCCGAAGAGATGTTCATGCGGCAGGTAAAACAGCTGAGATCACTGGCTGACAGTACCGACGACGTGCGCTTTGCAGTCGGAGTTGTATACTGCAAGGGCAGCTGCAATATCACCCGTGCCATGCAGACCGCCGACGAAAGAATGTACAAGGACAAAAAAGCATATTACCGCGCTCACCCCGAACTGGACAAACGCATGCACGGCTGACACGGAAAACTCCCCGAAGGACAGACTTCTTCGGGGAGCTTTTGCTTATTCACACCATATTTCCGACTCTGTGAATAAAATCACAAAAACATTTATGGGGTGTTTTCTTTCCGCCTGCGTAATAGGAAAGACAGCCGCTCATACTGTTATGCTATATCTTCTGACTGCCTGTTGACCATACATGCTTGTCATTTTTGTTTGCAGGCTTGTTCTGTGCCATAACACCTGCCAGCGGGTGAGGGATATACAGCTCTTCCAGATAGCTTATCTCTTCGGCGGAAAGCTCAATATCCACCGCTTTTGCCGCACCCTCGATATGGCTGAGCTTTGTAGCGCCCGCCACAGGAGCAGTCACTTTCGTCAGCAGCCACGCAAGGCTTATCTCGGTCATGCTGACACCGCGCTTTTCAGCAAGTTCAGCCACTCTTCTGATAATTACCTCGTCCTGCGTTTTGGTGGCATCGTACTTGAATTTTGCGTAGCTGTCCTCTTCGGCACGTTTTGATGTTTCACCCGGCAGACGCGCAAGCCTGCCGCCTGCAAGGGCGCTGTATGGGGTCATGGCGATATTGTCCTCAGCACACAGACCTGCCATCTCGCGCTCTTCCTCACGGAAGATGAGGTTATAATGCCCCTGAATGCTGACGAATTTCGCGAAGCCTTCCCTTTCTGCCAGAGCGTTCGCTTTTGCAAGCTGCCACGCAAAGCAGTTCGATATGCCTATATACCGTGCTTTGCCAGCCTTTACCACCCTGTTGAGACCGTCCATGATGTCGTATATGGGAGTGTTATGGTCCCACATATGACAGATGTAGAGGTCAACGTGGTCCATGCCGAGATTTTCAAGGCTTTTGTTTATCATGCGCTCGATATGCTGCTGACCTGTAATGCCTGCTTCGATGTCGGCGGGCGTTCTCGGCAGGAATTTTGTGGCTACCACCACTTCATCGCGTTTTGCAAAGTCCCTCAGCGCCCTGCCTACGTACTGTTCGCTTGTGCCTGACTGGTAGGCTATGGCAGTGTCATAAAAATTCACGCCCAGTTCCAGACCGCGCTTTATTATCTCGCGGGAATGTTCTTCATCTACCGTCCATGAATGCTGACCGTTCTGCGCATCACCGAAACCCATGCAGCCCATGCATATGCGGGAAACGTTCAGGTCTGAATCCCCGAGTTTTGTGTACTTCATCATTTACCTCCTATCAGCCGCATCACGCAGGAATATACCAGTTCGTAAATGCTGTGCATCTTGAAATCTATCTCAGCCTCGCGCATGGCGCAAAGCTGTTTTTCGGTAGCCATTGCGTAAGGGTATACCCCGAAAAGAAACGGGAAAAATACGAATATGAAACTCTCGCAGTCGCTTTGCGGGAAAAACTTTGTGACACACGCCCGCACGGCGTCAAGCGATGCACCGTATGCCAGCTTGAACTCTGTCAGCCGTTCGGGACGGGAGTTTTCCTCCATATCATAGTGGTTCATCGCCAGCAGTTTCAAGAGCTGTTCGCGCTTTTCCAGTGAATGTGCCAGTGCCGCCGCAAAACCCTCTGCGGACATGCTTTCATGCACAGATACAAGTTCATTCACCTCAGCCGCCCAGTTTTCATATTCCCGCTGCATAAGTGCAAGGAATATCTCCTCCTTTGTGCGGAAATAATTATAGATAGACGGGCGCGAAAAGCTGGTCTCAACGCTTATCTCTTTCAGCGTTATATCCTTGAAACTCATGGTCTTGTAGAGCTTTTCGCATGCGCTGACTATCTCCTCCCTGCGCGAAGCAGTCAGTTCGGGTGAACCTTTAGGCATAGCTCAAGCCCCCTTTACTGCCCGCACTGCCGATCTCAGCGGTGAAGAGCGCGGTATATACCTTTTTTACCATAGCATTATCACTCCTGCAAAGTATTCTGACGTTGTGTCATTATTGTTATTATAACAGCATTCTGACGCGGTGTCAATACCGTCTGCCGCAAACAGTATGATTTTCAGCACAATGCACTGTTTTTCAGACTTTTTATTGTAACATAACGCATGCAGTCGATAGATCTCACCGAATTTTGAAATGTGATCGTTCTCCCTGACTGCGCTTAGGGGGAGATAACAGTTCCAAAGCAAGGTCGTATTCTTAGAGTTGTATCAATACAACTCTAAATGCTTTGAGGGGGGAATAACAGTGCCGCAGAAACAGCTTTCCCGCTATGCCTGTAAAGCATACGTATGCATTCGGAATAGGTATTTGTTATCTCGGCTTGACTGTGGTATAATACAGACAGAGATAAACGCGGGGCATACATCAGATAAAACCCCTGACCAAAAATAAAAATGACAAGGAGGAATTTATATGCTTGGCAATTTCAGCTATCACAATCCCACAAAACTCTATTTCGGTGAGGAGTCATTGGGTTTTCTCAAAGACGAACTGAAAAACTACGGAAATAATATACTGCTGGTGTACGGCGGCGGCTCGATAAAGAAAAGCGGTCTGTACGACGAGATAACCTCCGTACTGAAAGACTGCGGCAAAAACGTTGCGGAGATCTCAGGTGTCATGCCAAATCCCACCATTGAAAAACTCCGTGAGGGCGTGGATACCGCACGCGGTCACAAAGCAGACTTTATCCTCGCAGTCGGCGGCGGTTCGGTATGCGATTACTCGAAGGCGCTGTCGGTATCGGTACACTGCGATGATGACCCGTGGGACAAGTACTACATCCGCTTTGAA
The DNA here is from genome assembly GCF_902762735.1 of uncultured Ruminococcus sp. Lineage (GTDB taxonomy): Bacteria > Bacillota > Clostridia > Oscillospirales > Ruminococcaceae > Hominimerdicola. The sequence goes on along the minus strand of NZ_CACWPP010000013.1, from coordinate 37,407 downwards.
GAGCCTGACTGTGAGATAGTACCTGTGGGCTGTATACTGACGATGGCAGGCACAGGATCGGAGATGAACGGCGGTGCTGTCATCACCAATCACGAACAGCATCTGAAGATAGGTCACGTTTTTGGCGATGAAGTCATGCCAAAGTTCTCGATACTCAACCCAAGATACACCATGACACTGCCGAAATACCAGATGACTGCGGGCATATACGACATTATGAACCACATCTGCGAGCAGTATTTTTCGGGTGAGGACGACAACACCTCCGACTATATCAGCGAAGGTCTGATGAGGGGGCTGATACACGCAGGCAGGATAGCTGTGAAAGACCCTCAGGATTACGAGGCACGTTCCAACATTATGTGGACGGCTACGTGGGCGCTTAACACGCTGGTGGCAAAAGGCAAGTCCACCGACTGGATGGTACACATGCTTGGGCAGTCGGTAGGTGCTTACACCGATGCCACTCACGGCATGACACTTGCGGCGGTGTCACTTCCCTACTACCGCTATATCATGCCTTTCGGCGTGAAGAAGTTTGCAAGGTTCGCACGCGAAGTATGGGGCATTTCTGCTGACGGAAAAACAGACGAACAGCTGGCGGCTGAGGGTCTTGATGCTCTGGAAAACTGGATGAAAGAGCTGGGGCTGGTAATGAAGATCTCGGAACTCGGCGTGACCGATGACATGATAGAAGGCATAGCTGACGGCACGCTGATACTCAGCGGCGGCTACAAACAGTTCGACCGCTCCGATGTTATAAAAGTGCTGAAAGCCAGCATGTAACAACATCTTACACCGCATTGTTCTGTGTGCTTTGCGGTGTTTTTTGTATGTGGTTATCCCGCTGACACACCACTGCAAAACACCTTTATCAATGAGGAAAAACTGAGTTGATGTTATCTTTCCCCCTCAGCAGGCGGGGGAAAGATAACCGCCAACTGTATTCAATTCCCGATATAACATCGTTTATTTTGGTGTATCAGCGGGATAATCACATAAGAAAATATAAGAATATATGCAAAATACTACTATTTTAGCATTTTTGATAAAATGCAGAAAAATAGCGCAATCATGTGCTTTTACGCACTTTTGAGAGGAAAGATTATATGACAAAATTAATGTTTATTTGCCACGGAAACATATGCCGTTCGCCGATGGCAGAATTTGTGATGAAAGATCTGGTAAAAAAGGCGGGGCTGGAGGACGAGTTTGTTATAGCTTCATCGGCTGTCAGCACGGAAGAGCTGGGCAACCGCGTTTATCCGCCTGCTAAAAAAATATTGGCTGAGCATGGCATATCTGTGGGCGACAAGCATGCAGATCTGCTGAGCAGGCGCGATTACGACCTGTACGATCTGCTGATAGCTATGGATACGAGCAATCTGCGCAATATAAGACGAATAATCAGGTCAGACCCCGACGACAAAGTGCATCTGCTGATGTCATTTGCGGGCAAGTCGGCGAGTGTGGCTGACCCTTGGTACACGGGCGACTTTGAAACTGCTTACCGCGATATTCTCGAAGGGTGCGAAGCTCTGCTGAAAACGCTGATGCGCGGTGGGAAATGACATATCTGCGCCCCGAGAAACTTCCAATGCCGCGTGAGAAGCGCGGCTTTTTTGGCTATTGACAGAATGGTGCGGTTCTGGCGGGTCAAAAAAAGTAAACATGTCTGGTGTATTCTCCAACTTCTGCGGAGGGGGAGAGCTTTTTGATATGTTCGCTGACGATATGTGCGGCTCGGGCGGGTCAAAAAAGTAAATATGTTTGGTGTATTCTCCAACTTCTGCGGAGGGAAAAAAGAGCAGAATGACCATATTTTGCTTTCGTTATGCCTGTGAGCGCCTTTGTAACATGAAAAAATGAGTTACGTATGCGCGGCTTTTTCGCTATTGACAGAATGGTGCAATTATGATATAATTAACATGTTAACGGAGCAAATATTTGTTAAAAACATAACAAATCTACAATAAGCAGGTGATATGATGTATGATGTAATTATTATCGGCGGCGGTGTGACGGGCTGTGCGGCGGCGGCTGAACTGGCAAAGTATCAGCTGAATGTCTGTCTTGTCGAGAAAGAGAGCGATGTCTGCGAGGGCACAAGCAAGGCGAACAGCGCGATAGTCCATGCGGGATTTGATGCCGAACCCGATACGCTGAAAGCAAAGCTGAACGTTCGCGGAAATGCGATGATAGCAGAACTGTCCAAAAAGTTAGACTTCGCCTTTAAAAACAACGGCGCGATGGTGCTGTGCTTTGAGGAAGAGAAGCTGGCTGATCTGGAAAAGCTGTGCGAAAAAGGCGAAAAGAACGGCGTTGCGGGGCTGGAGATACTTTCGGGCGACGAGGCGCGTGCGCGTGAACCGAGACTTTCCAAAGAGGTGAAATATGCGCTGTATGCGCCGACTTCGGGCATAGTCTGTCCCTTTGAGATGACACTGGCATTTGCTGAGAACGCTTACGCAAACGGTGTTGAGTTCCGCCTTTCCACTGAGGTCACTGCTATTGATAAGATCTCCGATGGCTGGAAGATCACCACAGACAAGGGTGAAATTTCGGGCAGATACATTTTCAACTGCGCGGGCGTTTACGCTGACAGGATAGCTGAAATGGCGAATGCAGGGGGGTTCAGGATAATCCCCCGCAAGGGCGAATACATGCTGATGGACAAGGACGCAGGCGGAACTGTCAGCCACACCATATTCCAGCTGCCGACTAAGATGGGCAAGGGCGTGCTGGTAACGCCCACCGTTCACGGCAACCTGCTGGTAGGTCCTACGGCTGAGGACATCGACGACAAGGAGAATACCGCTACAACTGCGGGCGGACTTGCCGAAATACGCGCAAAGAGCGCACTTTCGGTAGAGGGGCTTCCGTTCGGCAAGGTCATAACAGGCTTTACGGGGCTTCGCGCAGTGGGCGACACCAATGATTTCATCATAAACGAGGGCGCAGAGGGCTTTTTCAATGCGGCAGGCATTGAGTCCCCCGGACTGACAAGTGCGCCTGCCATAGCTGAGATGCTGAGAGAGATGCTGTCCAAAAAGACAGACCTTTCGCCTAAGACCGACCACATAGACACTCGTGAGGGCGTGGTTCATTTTGCGGAACTGTCGAGAGAAGAGCAGAACGCGCTTATCGCAAAAGATCCGACTTACGGCAATATAGTCTGCCGCTGTGAAACTATCACGGAGGGCGAGATACGCGATGCCATCAACAGACCGCTGGGCGCTGTGACCCTTGACGGTGTAAAACGCCGCACAAGAGCGGGAATGGGGCGGTGTCAGGCGGGTTTCTGCTCGCCTAAGACCATACTTCTGCTGGCTGAAAAGCTGGGCTGCGGCATCGGCGGCGTGAGAAAAACAGGTCGTGAGGAGGTGCAGAAAGATGCGTGAATTTGATCTTGTCATCGTAGGCGGAGGTCCTGCGGGTATGGCGGCGGCTGTATCGGCGCGGGAGAACGGTCTGGAGAATATTGTTATACTGGAACGTGACAGCGAGTTGGGCGGCATACTCAACCAGTGCATACACAACGGTTTCGGTCTGCACACTTTCAAGGAGGAACTGACAGGTCCTGAATACGCCGAGAGGTACGCCGAGAAGGTCAACTCGATGGGCATACCTTACGAAACCGACACGATGGTGCTGAACATCTCAAAAGACCGCGTGGTGACACTTCTCAGCAAGGGGCGCGGAGTTGAGGATATACGCGCAAAGTCGGTCATTCTGGCGATGGGCTGCCGTGAAAGACCGAGAGGTGCGCTGAACATTCCCGGTTACAGACCTCAGGGCGTTTATACTGCTGGCACAGCACAAAAACTGGTCAACTGCGAGGGCTATCTTCCCGGCAAGGAAGTGGTGATACTGGGTTCGGGCGACATAGGGCTTATCATGGCGCGGCGCATGACGCTGGAGGGCGCACATGTTGCCGCTGTTGCCGAGCTTATGCCCTATTCAAGCGGTCTTAAAAGAAATATCGTGCAGTGCCTTGACGACTACGGCATACCTCTGCTTCTGAGCCACACTGTCGTTGACATAAAGGGCAAGGAAAAGCTGGAGGGCGTTGTCATAGCACAGGTAGACAGTAAAAACGCTCCTATCGCGGGAACAGAGAAGTTCTACCCATGTGACACGCTTCTGCTGAGCTGCGGGCTTATCCCCGAAAATGAGCTTTCCAAAAATTGCGGCGTTGAGATCGACCCGCGCACAAACGGTCCGCTGGTGGACGAGGGGCTTGAAACCAGTATCGACGGCGTTTTCGCCTGCGGAAATGTCCTGCATGTACACGACTTGGTGGACTTCGTTTCGGAAGAATCGGCGAGGGCGGGCGCGAGCGCGGCAGAGTTCGTGAAGCGCGGCTGCACTGCCGACAGCACCGAACCTGTCAAGGTCATACCTCAGAACGGCGTGCGCTACACTGTGCCCTCACAGATACACACCGCCGAACTGACGGGCGATGTACACATCAGGTTCAGGGTGACAGGCGTTTTCAAGGACTGCGCCATCGTGGTGAAAGCGGGCGAAAACGAACTCCTGCGCCGCAAGAGCCGCATTCTCGTCCCCAGTGAGATGCAGGACATCATCATCAGGCAGGACAAGCTGGCTGAAGTCGGCGAGGATATTTGCGTTGAAATTGAGGAGGTGTGAGCCATGACGAGAGAACTGACATGTATAAACTGCCCGATGGGCTGTGAACTGAACGTCGAGGTCGATGGTGACAAAGTGATCTCGGTGAGCGGCAACACCTGCAAACGCGGCGAGATCTATGCGCACAGCGAGATCTCCGCGCCCACAAGGACTGTTACCACCACCATTATTTCGGCAGAGGGCAGACCTGTGCCTGTCAAGACAGCTCAGCCTATCCCGAAAGGCATGTTATTTGAATGTACGGCGGCTATCAAGTCTGCCGAAGTGCATCTGCCCGTAAAGGTGGGGCAGATCATTATAGAAGATCTGCTTGGCACAGGCGCACAGGTCACAGCGACAAAAACTGTTAAATAAAGCATTGATTTTCGCAATAGAAAGGAGGGCGGACTGATGGATAATGGGCTTGAACGCCGCATGTCAAACTATGAACCGCTTTGGAACGAGTGGTACATAGACAGTTTTGCGGGCGAGAACCCCACAGGCGTTATGTACCGCCTGAAAGATAAGAACGGCAGGAAAAGCGCTGTCCGCGTGCTGACGGTGGACAGCCGCATCAGCCGCAGACCGCTCGCTGAACTGACGGCGGCGGCTATCAGCAGGATAAATGACAAGATGCGTCTTGCGGGTGAAGCATTCATCGTCAGCGCAAGAAATTTTACGGTGAAGAACCACGAAAATATCGGCGCTCCGCCTGTGGCGGCGGATATTCTGGTGCAGACAGACCGATATGAACCGCTTTCGTCCATCACCGCAAAAGGTCAGCTGCCATACGTAACCGCCCGCAAACTGGCTGACAACATCTGCCGAGGCATCAGGACTGCCCACAAAGCGGGCTTCACTTTCGGAGACATCTGCCCCGAGAACATCTGGGTGGACAGCGAGCGGCACTTCTGCATCGACGCGCCATGCACCTTCGACCCGAAACGCGCCGACCTTACCTACGCCGCGCCCGAGACTGCAAATGAGGGCTACGACCCATATAAGGCAGATATTTACTCCTACGGGCTGGTGCTGTACCGAATTTTTAACGGCGGGCTTCTGCCGCTTCAACAGCCTGACGGCGACCCTGCCGAAGCTGTCCGCGCACGAATGAACGGTGCGGCTTTCGACCCGCCGCGCGGTGCGCCTCCCGAATTGCAGAGGTTCATCATGCAGTGCTGTATGGCACACCCTGAAACGCGCTATGAGTCGATGGACGAAGTTTACCGCGTTCTCAGACAGCTGACTGTCGATCATGTGCCGCCCGAGTATGAAGAGTGCAATTACTGCGACATATGCATGCCTGTCCCGCGCCCCCGCAGGCAGACGACTGATACACCCGCGCAGGAAAGCACCGAACCGTCACAGCAGGAGGCTGCACCTGCACAGCAGCAATTCAAGGAAAGCAAAAGTATGCGGCTTTATGTGATGGTACTGCTTTATATGCTGTTGTTTGCGGGCATCGGGTTCTTGTTTTATTCGATATTCTTTTTGAAATAAAAAGTGTGGTTATACCGCATTTCCACGTTATAAAGGCAGTCTGAGGTGTGTGCTAAAAGGATAGTCATATAAAAAATAGAGGGATATGCCTTCCGTCAGCGGAAGTCATATCCCTTTTTGTTTAATCCCAATTTGGTTGTGTATTGTTCCCCTGCCGAAGGCGGGGGAACAATACGAAAGAACAGCCATTTTGTATCATCAGCAATACACATCAAAATTGGGAGTTTGTTTAAAATAGAATATTTATGCGTTCTCGGTCTCCATAGTGGCATCAGCCAGTTCACAGTAGGTGAAAACGCCCTCTTTATAGGTGTTGAACGTCCCCGTTACAACTATCGGCGCACCTATCTCGGGGTAATCGTCGGGGTAGCTGAACTCCCCTTCCCTTCTGAATTCAAGTCCCTGCGAACAGCATGCCGCCGCATCAGCTATGAATACCGCGAAAAACTCGTTGCCGCTCTCGGGGTCGGTAGTGTAGGCAAAAGTACCGTTGGCACGCACCGTCTTTCCCACATACTTTTCGGGATCTGCGGTCATTTCATAGACCTGCGCGTAAAGCATGTTGGGGTTAAGCCCTGTCAGGTCAATATCAATGTCACCGTTTTTCAGCGTCGCCTCGTCTATCCTTGTGGTCTGCGGGACGGGAGTAGTCTCCTTATCTGCCCAGTAATCTGCGGCTGTGTCCTCTGCCAGCTTAGCTATGGCTTCATCGGCACTGCTGAGAGTGACTGTCTGTGCAGCACTGCTGTCTATCAGATCATCGACTTTTGAAGTATCGCCGCAGCCCGCCAGCAGAAGTGCGGCTGTCAGCGCGAAAGGTATCAGCTTTTTCATGTCAGTTCCTCCTTGTGATCGCCGAAACAACTGAAAATCCGAAGAATACGATAATATCTGCCGAAACGATGGTCGAACCAACGGGCGTTGAGAAAAGTATGCTCGCGATGATACCCACGCCTGCACATATCACCGAGATGACTGCCGAACAGATGATAACGCTGAGAAAGCTCTTGAAAAGCCGCATCGCAGACAGCGCGGGGAAAATTATCAGCGCCGATATGAGCAGCGAGCCGACCAAATTCATCGCCAGCACGATGATGAGTGCGGTGATTATGGCGATAAGCAGGTTGTAGCCGTCTGCCTTGACACCGCTTGCCTTAGCAAAGCTCTCATCAAAAGTCACAGAAAAAATACGGTTGTAGAATATCACAAAGACCGCCAGCACCACCACTGCCAGCGCCGCACACAGCCATACTTCGCCCTCTGTAAGGGTAAGTATGGAGGTAGAGCCGAACAGCGTGCTGCAAACATCGCCTGCAACATTCGCAGAAGCAGAGTACAGGTTTATCAGCATGTAACCGACAGCCAGTGCGCCCACCGAGATCATCGCGATAGCCGCATCTCCCTTTATCTTTGTGTTCTGCCCCGTCCGCAGCAGCAGCACCGCCGCCAGAAGCGTCACAGGCAGGATAATAGCCATGCCGTTAGTGTCCTCAAGGAATTTAGCGAAAGCGCTCTCACCGTGACTTGCCTGTTTGAGCGACACGGAAAGCACCGTAGATACCGCCATAGCGCCGAATGCTACGTGCGAAAGACCATCACCGATGAACGAAAATCTCTTCAGCACCAGCGTCACCCCAAGCAGTGACGAGCAAAGCGCTATCAGCAGTCCCACGATCATCGCGTACTTTACAAAAGGGAACGAAAAATAGTACTGCAAAGTTTCTGTCAGCTCACTCATCGTCCTCGCCCCCTTCCGAAAGAATAAAGCTCTGTCCCAGACGGCTGTTGACGTACTTCTCTTTTGTACCGAAAAACAGCTGTTTTTTACTGCCGATATGAAGCACATGGCTGGCATATCTGACCGCCGCGTGAATATCGTGAGACACCATTATAATAGTTATGCCGCTTTTATTGAGACTTGCTATCAGCTCGTACAGGTCATTCTGCGCTTTCGGGTCAAGTCCGGTGACTGGTTCATCAAGCAGGAGTATCTTACCTGCTGCGCACAGTGCCCTTGCCAGCAGCACACGCTGCTGCTGACCACCCGAAAGCTCCCTGTAACACCGCTTTTCCAAATCTTTTATACCGAGCTGTACCATAGTTTTCTCGGCAAGTTCCTTGTCCTCTTTACGGTAGAAAGGGTGAAAGCCGCCCTTGCCCAGACAGCCTGACAGTACGATCTCGCGTACTGATGCGGGAAAGTCCCGCTGTACCAGCGTCTGCTGAGGAAGATAGCCTATATCCCCCTGTTTTGACTCAGCCCACTCTATCTCACCGCTCATTACGGGTCTAAGCCCTAAAAGTGCCTTTATCAGTGTACTTTTGCCCGAGCCGTTCTCACCCAGTATGCACAGATAATCGCCGCTGCTGACGGTGAAATTTATGCCTTCAGTGACCGCAACGCCCTCATACCCGAGCGTGCAGTTTTTACATTCGATCTGCTTTCCCATTTTACTCTCCTGCCCGAGATGCTATCCAAGCGCATTTCTCAGCGTTTCACAGTTTTTCTCCATCAGCGAGATATAAGTCACGCCGCTGTCAGCCTGCGACTTGTCAACAGACTGGAGGGAGTTAAGCACAGCTATCTCGCCCGACTTGTCTTTTCTGCCGTTTATGACTGCCTGCGCTATGCGCCCGTCACTGTTTTCGATGGTGAATATCGTGTCAGCGCCTGTCTCGTCAGCCTTTTCTGCAAGAAATGCCACCGTTTCAAAGCTGGCTTCCGTCTCAGCCGAACAGCCCACGAACGCCGCATAATAATCTATGCCGTAATCGTCACACAGATACCTGAAAGGAAATCTGTCAGCAAAAATTACAGTTTTTTTCTTAGCATTTGCCGCCATATCAGCAAACTGTCCGTCCAGCGCGGACAGCTTTTCTGTGTACGCCTGACAGTTCTGCTCATATACCGCCGCATTTTCGGGATCTGCCTCAGCTATCGCCTTTTCGATCTCACCGCACATGACCTCAGCGTTCTTCACCGAGAGCCACACATGCTCGTCATACTCAGGTTCGTCCTCAGCTTCGCCCTCTTCTTCCTCAGCCTGCATGCCCTCTTTTACTTCTTCTTCCTTAGCGGAAAAACCATCTGCATCAAGCAGGCGCACTACTTTCATATTTTTATTTGAAGCCTCTTTCAGCGCGTCCTCAGCCCACGTTTCGCTCTCGCCGCCCACGTAGACGAAAACATCACAGTCCGAGATCTTCACCATATCTGCCGCTGTCGGCTGATAGCTGTGCAGGTCTGCACCCTTGTCCAATAAATAGGTCAGTTCGACTTCATCAGCCCTGTCACCTATCATCTCACGCGACCAGTCATAGCACGAAAAAGTCGTACACACCACACTCAGCCTGCCGCTTTTCTGTGCCGCACTCTCAGCAAGCCCCGCACCGTCACCGCAGGCGGAAAGCCCCATCAAAGCCGCACACATCAATATACTTGCAATTCTTTTTAGTTTCATATATTCCTCCGCAAAGCTCAGTTGTCACCTTTTCCGCCGCGACAGCCGCCGCACTTGCCCGGCAGGACAGCACTGCTGTCTATCTCAAAGCTGTCCTCCTGCAATATCCGCTCGACCAGTTCGCGGCTCGCCTCGTCGTCCATATGATACAGTTTGCCGCAGGTGATGCACTTCATATGCAGGTGATGGTGACAGCTCTCACCATCGGTCAGCTGATAGACAAAAGTACGGCTGTTGCCGCGCACCGTCCGCTTGACTTCGCCCGATTCGACCAGCTGTTTTATAAGCCGATAGACCGTGCTTTCTCCCGGAGGTTTCGGTATATCGCTGTCAGCCTTCATCAGGTCTGCGATTTCTTTTACAGTGTAGGCAGAAGCTCTGTGTCTGCCCAAAAAGTCCAGTAACTCCCCCTTTTGAACAGTATTGTACTGTGCCAAGATCTGACCTCCTTAAAAAATGAGAGTTATTTTCAATTTTGTATTATAACACACTTGCCACCCCCTGTCAACAGCTTTTACCGACTTTAACATTTTATTTACATTTGAGAGTTTCTCTCAAATATAAGCAGACAAAAAACAACGGCGCGATCAGGAAAATCCCGAAAGCACCGTTGTTTCGTGGTAATTTGAATTGAATCAGGCAGCATAATTTACGGCTGAAGGGAGTTACAGCCGCCCCAATATGTTAAATCAACTACAAAATAACTTAATTTTGCAGGTGATTACCCAACTCTTTTACTAATAGTTATTATAGCACAACTTATTCATTTACACAATAGGTCTGTTTACAAATTTATTGAATTTTTTGCAGTATTATTTATAAACTTTGTTTAATTGTTACAATATTATAATCAAACTCCGCAAATCTGAAAATTTTACGGAATTTAGCCTAATACCGCTTGAAAGTACGAGCGATATGTGCTATAATAATATGGTATCATATCCGATCTTTGCAGATATTTCTGCCCGCAGACCCGTAATATGCGGCGTTTGGACAGTAATACCGAACAAAGACACATTTCAATGAAAGAGGTCATTTTAAAATGGAGTACAGATTTTCCGAAAAAGTATCGCATATCAAGGCATCAGCCATCAGAGAGATCCTGAAATTCACTTCCGAGCCCGGGGTCATCTCATTTGCGGCAGGCAATCCTGCACCTGAGGCGTTCCCTGTTGACGAGATAAAGCGCATCTCCGCCGAGATATTTGCAGAGGACCCCATCTTAGCTCTCCAGTACAGCATATCTGAGGGTTATACTCCCCTGCGCGATCTGCTGAAAAAAGAGCTTGAAAAGAAGGGTGAGTTCGTGCCCGAACGCGATGATCTGATAATCGTAAGCGGCGCACAGCAGGCAAATGCTATGATGGCTAAGGTCCTGTGCGACCCCGGCGACATCCTTTGCTGTGAAGCCCCCAGCTTTATCGGTTCGCTGAATGCTTTCAAGTCCTACAATGTTGATCTGAGAGGCATCACCCTCAAAGATGACGGCATTGACCTTGATGAGCTGGAAGAAGTCCTGAAAACAGGCAAAGTCAAGCTGATCTACCTGATCTGCAATTTCCAGAACCCAACGGGTCTGACGACCTCGCTTGAAAAGCGCAAGGGCGCTTACGAGCTGGCTAAAAAGTACGGCGCGATAATACTTGAGGACAATCCCTACGGCGACCTGCGCTTCACGGGCGAGCATGTTCCTTCCATCAAGAGCATGGACAAAGACGGCATAGTTGCTTACTCGAGAACATTCTCAAAAGTACTCGCCCCCGGCATAAGAGTGGGCTACATCAGTGCGCCTAAGGAGATCATCAACAAGATGACCATATGCAAGCAGGTAGATGACGTTCACACAAACATCTGGGCACAGGTGCTGGCTTACAAGTTTATGACCCAGTGCGACATGCCTGCACATCTTGAGCGTCTGCGTGCTATTTACAGGCACAAGTGCGGTCTGATGATAGAGCAGATAGAGAAGAATTTCTCCTCAAAGATCAAGTTCACAAAGCCTGAGGGCGGTCTGTTCATCTGGTGTACGCTTCCCGCTGACTGCGATATGACTGCATTCTGCACCCGCGCTGTAAAGGAGTTCAAGGTAGCTGTCGTTCCAGGCAACGCATTCATGATAAATGAGTCCGATAAAACTACCTCGTTCAGACTGAACTTCTCCACACCTACCGATGAACAGCTGGTGGCAGGCTGTGAGATGCTCGGCAAGCTCTCAAAGGAAATGTTCGGTGAATAAACAGAAGATACCGCTCACCCCGCTCCAGCTGGGACTTTCACTGCTAAGTGCCGCAGGGCTGATCTTCTGTGCGGCAGGCGACATTATAATGCTCCTGTTTGACCGCGGGACGATCAACAGGTCTGTGGTCGTCACAAATCTTGCGCTCAGCATGATAATTGGCATAGCGGCTACTTTTCTGGTGCTTCATACAGGCGTGATAAAGCAGTTCGACAGTGACGTGCAGGGCGACAAACTCCCCGCAATACAGGCTTTGCGCACATTTTTCTGCATGCTGGAGACAGATATGGCGCTGACATTACTGCTTATGATGATGGGTATGGTCTTTTGGACAAAAGCGCGTTTGACGATACTGATAGCAACGCCTGTCATATTTATTGCATCGGGAGCATTCTACCTTTTCAGAACAGGCAGAATGGGGCGGCAGGAAGCAAGTCCCGAAGATGAAGAAGCGGATTAAAATGCAGATAACGCGGCGTCTGCGCAGCAAGCGCGTGAGATCTGTTTCGCTGTAAATATAAATGTCCCGAGAATGCTGTGTATCGCTTTATGCCATACAGATCTTTATCGGGAGATAAATAATTTGAATTAAGGAGTAGTAAAATGGCTGAGTTAAATTTTTCAAAAGACAAAAAGCTGATACTAAGCATGATACAGCCCACAGGAACTTTCACACTGGGCAATTATCTCGGAGCTGTAAAAAACTGGGGTCCTTTGCAGGAGGAATTCAACTGCGTTTATGCGGTAGCTGACCTGCATTCGATCACAGTCACACAAGAACCTGCAAAGCTGAGACAGAACTCGCTTCAGGCGTATGCACTGCTGATCGCCTGCGGAATGGACCCGCAGAAGTCGGTGCTGTTTTTCCAGAGCCACAACTGCAATCACCCCGAACTCAGCTGGGTGCTGGGCTGTTCGACACAGTTCGGCGAACTCCAGCGTATGACACAGTTCAAGGACAAATCGGCTAAGCACGCTGACAACATCAATGCAGGTCTGTTCACATATCCTGTGCTGATGGCGGCTGATATTCTTGCATACAACGCCGATCTCGTGCCGATAGGCGCTGACCAGAAACAGCATCTTGAACTGGCAAGGAACATCGCACAGCGCTTCAACCAGCGTTACGGCGATTTCTTCAAACTGCCTGAGCCGTATATCCCGAAAATGGGCGCTAAGGTCATGAGTTTGCAGGATCCCACCAAGAAGATGTCAAAATCCGACGAAAATCCCAATGCATGCATACTGATACTTGACGATAAGGATACAATAATCCGCAAGTTCAAGCGTGCTGTCACCGATTCTGACACGGAGGTAAGATACGCTGAGGGCAAGGACGGCATCAACAATCTGATGACGATATACAGCGTTGTTACAGGGAAAAGTTTCGAGGACATCGAAAAGGATTTCGCAGGCAAAGGTTACGGCGACTTCAAACTTGCTGTAGGTGAGGCTGTGGCTGACCACCTCGAACCTGTACGCACCGAATTTGCGCGTCTTATGAACGATAAGGCATACCTCAAGGAATGCTATACAGCAGGCGCGGAAAAGGCAAGGATCATCACGCAGAGAACAGTTTCAAAGGTTTATCACAAGGTCGGATTTGTTGATCCCAGATAGTCTGCGAAAATTTTCGGGCAGTGGCGTGAGCGTTATATGGACGGTCATCGGGGCTGACGGCTTTTCTTACCTGAATGCACAAAACGCGGCATTTGAGCCGTTTTATAATCGGAGGTCTCATTTTGAAAACTGCTTTTCTTAAAGATACCATACGAGAGATCCGCGGAAATTTCGGACGTTTTTTATCTCTTTTCCTGATAGTTTTACTGGGCTGCGGATTTTTTTCAGGGATAAAAGCCACTCAGCCCGATATGGTCGATACTGCGGCAGACTACTTTGAAGAATACAAATTAATGGACTTAAAGCTCACATCTGATATTGGTGTGCGCTCTTCCGATGTGGAAGCAGTAAAGCTCGCAGACCATGTAAAAGGCGCACATGCGGCGTATTCCAAAGATGTTTTCTACCCGCATAACAACCAGAATATCGTTGTAAGATGTATCTCATTCAACTCAACGCTCGCCGATGACAGCCCGAACCTGATGAACAAATTAAACGTTATCGAAGGTCGTCTGCCTGAAAATGACGGCGAGTGTGCGATAGAAGTCAAGCTGAACATACCCGAAACTTTTAAGCTGGGTGAAAAATTACACTTTACCGAACCAGATGACTCCAAAGCGCTGACCGAGACCCTCGAAAATGACACTTTTGAGGTCGTCGGCGTTGTTACATCTCCGATGTATATCGGTTTTGAACGTGACCCAACAAGCGAGGGTGACGGAACTATCGTCTCAAACGTTTTCCTGCGGGAGGAAGAATTCATAACGCCGTACTATACTGAAATGTTCGTGGATATTGAGGGCGTTGACGAACTCGACCCGTTTTCAGACGAGTACAGAAAAGCGGTCAGTGAAAACAGTAAGGAGGCATACCAAGCCTTCTGTTCCAGCGTAAATAAGCGATATACCGACCTGAAAAGTCAGGCGGAGGACAGGATAGCTTCGGCTAAGACAACGACTGAAACGCTGAACAAGTACATTAATATGGACTTGGACCAACTGCTGGCAGATCTGCCAAAAATAGAGAAAACAGCCGCGAAAGCACGAAAAATTTACGAAGAACAGCTGGATAAAGGCAAGCGCGGTTATCTCGAAAAATCTGCCATGCTCAAAGCGGAAAAAGCTCTGAGGATCGTGCAGGACCTGATCGGCGACAACGACGATCTTACGGGTGAAGCTCATCAGAAATACATTTCCGAGCTGGACACGGCAAACATGGAGATACATGAAGCCGAAAAACAGCTGGCACAGGTCGGAACACCCGAAATATATCAGTTTGACCGTTTTTCAGCCTCAAACGATTACGCATCGTTCAAGGGCGACAGCAACAAGATAGATCTTATCTCCAGAGTGTTTCCTGTGTTTTTTGTGCTGGTCGCATCACTGGTCTGCCTGACGAACATGTCCCGCCTTATCGAAGAACAGCGCGGGATACTGGGCATATACAAGGCTTTGGGGTATCCAATCTTTGCAATACTGGGCAAATATCTGGTCTATTCCGGGCTGGCGGCTTTATGCGGCGGACTTCTCGGCTCGGCGATCGGGTTGAAGATACTGCCGCAGATGATCTACAACGGGTACAAATTATTGTACAATATCCCGGAACTGGATACTCCGCTGAGAGCAGGATACCTCATTGGCTCGGCTGTGATCTCCATGATCTGCATATGCGGTGTCACTGCGCTGACCTGTCTGCGCGAGCTGAGAGAAGTCCCCGGCAGCCTTATGCGCCCTAAGCTGCCTAAGGAAGGCAGGCGTGTAATGCTCGAAAATAACCCGAAAATATGGGGAAAACTCAGCTTTATGAGCAAGGTAACAACGCGGAATATGCTCAGGTACAAACGCCGCTTTACTATGACACTGGCAGGCGTGGCTGGCTGCACAGCATTGATAATCACGGGTTTCGGCTTAAAATATTCGATCGGTTCGGTGGTGGACAAGCAGTTCAACGAGGTTTTTGTCTACGACGGCATAACCGTGCTCAACAACCGCTTTTCATACGAGTCACACGAAGAGGAGATCGAAAGTATCAATGAGATCGGCGTTCACATGCAGACGATGCTGACAGAGATCGACGCTTCTGCCGATGACATGCACTGCACTGCAAACATCTGTGTGCCCGATACTCCGTCAAGGCTGGAGCATTTCGTTCAGCTGAGAGATGCTGACAGCTTATCAAAAATTGCGCTCGATAACGGCGGCGTGGTCATCACGGAAAAGCTCGCTGCGCTGCTCGAGGTGAGTATCGGCGATGAGATCTTACTGGCGGATACAGACGGGCTGAGCCATGCTTTCAGCGTCAGCGGCATCTGCCGAAATTATGCTTTCCATTACATTTTTATGACACCCGAAACTTTTGAAAACGGCTTCGGCAGATCGGTCAGCTATAATATCGCATTCCTGAATTTGCTTGAAAATACGGACTTTGAGGAGTTTCGCTACACGCTGATGAAGTCTGAGCATTTCTTCGGGCTGACCTATAAGGAGGATCAGAGTCAGGGCTATATGAACTCTGCTGACAGTCTAAATAAACTGGTGGCAGTACTCATTTTCAGTGCAGGTCTGCTGGCGATAGTCGTGCTGTATAACCTCGCTGAGATAAACATAAATGAGCGAAAGCGTGAAATAGCGACTATCAAAGTTCTGGGCTTTTTCGACCGTGAAACAGATGACTATATTTTGCGCGAAAATATCATTTCTGCACTTCTCGGAGTGCTGATAGGAATGCCTCTCGGACGCATTCTGCACTACTTTGTTACGGTAACTGCTGAGGTGGATATACTCATGTTCAACCGTGAGCTTGCGGGCACCTCACTGGTCTACGGCTGCGTAATTACGCTGTTTTTTACACTTGCAGTCAATGTTGCACTGCACTTTGTACTCAAAAAGATCGACATGGCAGGCTCGCTTAAAGCTGTTGAGTAGAGATCATTCACGTCAATTTGCAGACTGCTTTTTACGGCAATAAATGCACAGCAATTTTTGAACGCTTCGGCAGTCAACCTAAGCGCAATTATTGTTGATAACAATTGTACGTTTTTGCAGATATCAAATCGCATACACTAAACTATGTCTGCTGTAAAAAATATTTTTTAGGAGGTCAACACCATGAAAGACACACTGAAAACCATTTATACCAACGAGATCGTTACACCCGCTGTGGGGTATTTCTGGAAAGGTCTTGCGCTTTTCCTGCTGGGCGTTTGCGTGGGATTTCTGTTTTCACCTGTAAAGAAGGGCATACAGATCGCAAGCTGCAACGAGATAAGCAACTCTGAAGATAAGGATAGCTGCCCCATCGAAGATCCTGACTGCGAAAACATGTAGTCAATAATTGCGGCGAACTCGCATAAAATTTTCCAAAGGAGAGTAAATCAATGAAATTAGGTATGGTAGGACTGCCAAATGTTGGCAAATCTACACTTTTCAATGCGCTGACCAACGCAGGTGCTGAGTCGGCAAACTACCCTTTCTGCACCATTGAGCCGAATGTCGGCATCGTTTCGGTGCCCGATAAGCGCCTTGATGCGCTGGCTGAGATGTATCACCCTGTAAAGTTCACCCCCGCGACGCTGGAATTTGTTGACATCGCAGGTCTGGTAAAGGGCGCATCTAAGGGCGAAGGTCTTGGCAACAAGTTCCTCGCAAATATCCGTGAGGTAGATGCCATCGTGCATGTTGTGCGCTGTTTTGAGGACGACAACATAATACATGTTGACGGTTCGATAGACCCCGCCCGTGACATCGAGACGATCGACCTTGAGCTTATCTTCTCGGACATTGAACTGCTCGAAAGACGCATTGACCGTACAAAAAAGGCGATGAAGGGCGATAAAAGTCTGGGCAGTACCGTTGATTTTCTGGAAAGACTGAAAGCCCATCTGGAAGAGGGACACTCAGCCAGAAGCTATGACATGACGGATGACGAGGCTGAACTGCTGAAAGAAACTCCCCTGCTGTCGCTTAAACCTGTTATTTACGCCGCAAACCTCAGCGAAAATGACTTCCGCAACAACATTGACACCAATGTGAATTACAAGAAGGTCTGCGAGATCGCTGCTGCCGAAAGATCTGCCGTACTGCCGATATGTGCGCAGATCGAGGCTGAGATCTCCGATATGGACGCGGAGGACAAGTCAATGTTCCTCGCAGATCTCGGTCTTGAGACCAGCGGACTTGACCGCATCATAAAGGAAGGCTACTCACTGCTGGGTCTTATCTCTTTCCTGACCGCAGGTGAGCCTGAAGTTCGCGCTTGGACCATAACTAAGGGCACTAAAGCTCCGCAGGCGGCAGGCAAGATACATTCTGACTTTGAGCGCGGGTTTATTCGCGCTGAAGTAGTCAGCTTTGATGACCTGATGCAGTACGGCTCAATGGCTGCTGTCCGTGAAAAGGGACTGGCTCGTCAGGAGGGCAAGGAATATGTGATGCAGGACGGCGATATTGTCCTGTTTAAATTCAACGTGTAATCTATCATTTATATGCCGTGCAGATCAATTCTGCACGGCATTTTGTTTATTATGACGAAATTTGTCTGCTGCATTATTTATAACTTGACGTAGATAATATTAAATGTTATAATCATTTTAACTGTGAAGATAAAAATTTTTAACACAGTAAGTCCGAATAATTTTAAGGAGGCAAAACAATGGCAGTAAAGAAAAAAGCTATCATAATACCTCTGGTAGCACTGCTGGTCGTTGGCGGAGGTGCTTACGGCTTGATAAGCATGGCAAAGTCCACGCAGGAAAGCATGCTGGCTAACATGAGGTATTCGGTAGTACCCGCAGGACAGAATGACCTTTCGGAGACTATCTCGACCACAGGTTCGGTCATCGGCAACGGCACAGTCGATGTGACCACTAAACTCAGTGCTACGATCAGCGAAGTCAAAGTAAGTCTGGGCGATGTTGTCAAAGAGGGTGACTTGCTCTGCGTGTTCGACACGACCGAACTTAAAGAGGAGTACGACGACCTCAAAAAACAGCTGGAGAACAGCGACAAGAAAACGCAGTCGGGGCATGACAAAAATGCACGCGACCTTGAGTCTGCCAAGACCAAAAAGCAGACAGCCCTTGACCGCGCACAAAGAGCGATAGACAAGGCTATCAAGGAACGTGATGATGCTTACGAAAAGTACAATAAGCTGGTGGGCGAATACAATGCGGCTATCGACGCAGGTGACGAATTTTACGATTACGATGCTGTAAATGCTACACTTGAACAGCTCAAACCCGGGCTGACTTCTCTTGATGAGGCGGTGACAACAGCGCAGGAAGCGTATAACGATACCGCGACACAGTTCGATGAGACGATACAGGGCATTCAGGATATTATTGATGCTGAACAGTACACCGATACCGACACTATACAGAAGCAGATGGACAAGCTGCAGGAACAGATAGATCAATGTCAGGTATATGCACCGCAGAGCGGTATAATCACGGCGCTCAATGTCAACGAAGGAAGCCTCCCCTCTGCACCCACACTTATGACTATCGTTAACACCGACCGTACTGTTATCGAGCTTACAGTCAAAGAAACTGATATTACAAAGATCAGTGAAGGCATGAAAGCGACTGTTACTTCAAAAGTACTGCCCGATGAAGAATTTTCCGCAAAGATCACTCGAATAGTCAATGTTATTTCTTCAAACCCTGCCGCCAGCGAACAGTCAGGCGGCGGCTATAAAGTAGAGGTGACACTTGACCAGCCCAACGATAAGCTCCTGATAGGCATGTCAGCAACAGTAGATGTGGTGACAAAGGATGTGGGCGAAAAACTCAGCGTGCCGTATTCAGGCATTTACGAGGAAGATGACGGCAGTAAATACGTATTTGTAGCCACCAAAGCCAATGATGAACAGGGCGGCTATGAGGTCAGCAAAAAGAAGATAGTCACAGGTGAAGAATCTGACTTCTACGTTGAGGTGACAGGCGGTGAGGTCAAGAGCGGTGATCTCGTCGTTGAACAGCCTGACAGCGATGAACTTATGCCCGTAGAAGAGGGAGCGAGGATACAGGTCAATGAAAAGAAGTAATGAACCTGTTATACATATGGATTCCATCACCAAGAAGTATTACGTCGGCGAACCGAATGAACTTCAGATACTGTTCGATATTGGGCTTGATATTTACGAAGGCGAATTCGTATCTATCGTAGGTGCATCAGGCTCGGGCAAGAGTACTTTGATGAATATTATCGGTCTGCTTGACCGCCAGACTGACGGCGAATATCTTCTCAACGGCAAATCCACTAAAGTTTTTGACGACAAACAGCTTTCCCGCATAAGAAATAAGGAGATAGGCTTCGTTTTCCAGAACTTCAATCTGATACCGAAGATCACTGCGCTGAAAAATGTGGAGATGCCAATGATGTACGCAGGCGTATCCCAGAAAAAGCGCACCGAGCGGGCTATGGAGCTGATAAAACTCGTAGGCATGGGCGACCGCTACACTCACGACCCATCAAGACTTTCGGGCGGACAGAAACAGCGTGTCGCTATCGCAAGGGCGATGGCAAATGACCCGTCTATCATACTGGCAGACGAGCCGACAGGTGCGCTGGATACCAAAACAGGCAGAATGGTCATGGATCTATTCCATGAACTGCACGAAAAGCAGGGCAAGACCATCGTGCTGATAACACACAGCCCCGAACTTGCAAGCGAGACCGAGCGCATGCTCACCATAAGTGATGGTCGGATAGTTTCCGACTACACAAGGGAGGTGCGCAGAGTATGAATTTTGCAGAAAGCGTAAAAATGGCGTTCACCTCGCTTTCCATCAATAAAATGAGGTCCTTCCTGACAATGCTGGGCATAATCATAGGCATCAGTGCTGTCATCACCATAACCACCATCGGCAACTCGATCTCCAGCACACTGACGAATACGTTCAACCAGATAGGTTCGACAAAGCTGATAATATACCCTGACGTGCGCGAAGGTTTCAGCGGAGAATGGAACGATCTGCCTGAGGATGAGCAGATGACACTTGAACAGGTGCAGGAGCTTATAAATCTCCACCCCGATGAGCTGACTTATAGCTGTAACGACATGTACGGCGGTGTTGAGACATTAAATCCTGACGGCGACCCGATAGGAGCAACGTTGCTTGGTGTTTCTGACGACTATTTTGACCAGTTCAAAAAACAGATAGTACAGGGCAGGACTATCAGCAAAGAGGACATGATGAACCAGAAAAATACCTGCATTGTATCTGAGTTTTTCTGTGAGCAGTATTTCGGTACGACCGAAAACGTTATCGGCAAGACCATCAAATTCAACACGCTGACAGGTCAGAACGCAGGAAGAAACATTAAGCTGAGCATAGTCGGCGTGATGGAATACACCGATCTGGAGAAAAATCAGCTGGGCATAAACCATGCAAGAAACAAGCAGGACAGGCTCAACATTAAAACATACATCTACATGCCTTACAACACAATGCTGAAGGTGATGAGTCTTACCGCTAAGGAAACGAAACTCAATTCAGCAGAGATAGGCTGGACAAAAGATTGTACAAAAGAAAGCGCAAAAGCCTATATAGAGGACTATTTCTCCCCATTATACGAAAAAAACGAGCAGTGGGAGATGCACATTTATGATGAGGAACAAACATTCGGCATGATAAACACTGTGCTGAATGTGGTAACGATAGCCATATCAGTTATTGCGGCGATCTCGCTTATTGTCGGCGGTGTCGGCGTAATGAACATAATGCTTGTAAGCATTCTTGAACGCACCCGCGAGATCGGTGTGCGCAAGGCACTGGGCGCACTGAACTCCGATATTCGCAGTCAGTTCGTCATAGAAGCCATAATCATCTGCCTTACAGGAGGAACGATAGGCGTTATAATCGGTATCGTCAACGGTATACTCATAAGCAAGATAGCATCAATGGTGCTTGTTACGATGGCGGCAGAATACGCAGAGTATATCGTGCTGACAGTTCAGCCGTCAATACCTGCGATAATCATTTCGCTGGCATTCTCCATGCTGACAGGTCTTATCTTCGGTTACTACCCCGCAAAACGCGCAGGCAACATGAACCCGATAGATGCCCTGAGATATGAGTAAAAAAATGCAGTCTGCGGTTATTACCACAGACTGCAATTTTTGTTGTATCGGTAACAGTCAATAATTGCGAAAAATACGCAAATAAAAAAGCCCCCGGTATTCCGGGGACTAATTTGCTGTTTAATAAAAGTTCACCTGAAAGGATAATTGCCCTTTAACGCCGCCGCAAGCATGACAAGGTCTTTGACATTAACAGCACCATCACCGCTCACATCAGCGGCAAAGCGGTTTTCAAGCGACCTGATGCCTTTAACATGAGCAGCAGCAAGCACAAAATCAGCTGCATTGAAAGCGTTATCACCATTCACGTCACCCCAGACAGGCAAACTTACCTGCCTTTCTACCTCATCAGAAACGACGGGGCGAGGTTCTTCACTGGTAACACACTCAGGAACGTTACTGCTGTCGCCCTCAGGGATCAAAACATCGGCAAATGCAGAAACCGAAAGGCTGACAGCAAATACAAAAGCCGCAAAACTTGTCAAACATCTTCTGAAAACAACATTCATCATTCCGCACTCCTCCGATCAGATTTTAGTTATATTATTTACTATGATTATAGTACCACAACAAATAGGAAAAGTCAACAGTATAGTTTACACTTTGTATCAATTTACATAAACTGATGTTAATTCATTTGACCGATTGACAAAATAAACAATTCATCACGAAAACAGTCCAAACAGACCCCAACAGCCCTTGAAATAGGCAAAAATATATGATATACTATCATATAGAAAAGTCAAAAAAGTTTAACATATGTATGAAAGGGCAAAAATGAGAACGGATAATTTTCCAAAAGAACTGCTTGCAATGATAAACGGGCAGGCTCTTAATAAAAACAACACAGGCATGTCAGGCAGTGAGGTGTATGAAAGTGACAGAATAGTGCTGAAAATACATTCTTCTGCTGACTGTTACCGTGATGAGATCAGAATGCTGAAATGGCTCGATGGGCTGCTGCCTGTGCCAAAAGTGCTGTATAACTGCGTTTTCGCGGGAAAGAGCTATCTGCTGATGACAAAGATGCAGGGCAAAATGGCATGTGACGCGGCTTATCTTTCTTCGCCCGAAGTTTTAATACCACTGCTTGCAGATGCACTTAAACGTTTATGGTCGGTAGACATTTCCTGCTGTCCCGTAAAACGTACAGCCGATGTGGAGCTTGCCGAGATAGCAGTCAGGTCTGAAACGCTGAAAACTACTCCATTTATGCTGGAAGAAGGCTTTTCCTCCCCTGCTGAACTGCTTGACTACCTTTCATGCCACCGATGTGAAGATGAACTTGTGTTCAGTCACGGCGATCTCTGTCTGCCGAATATTTTTCTCACGGGCGAAAAGCTTTCGGGATTTATCGACACAGGAGATGCGGGGATAGCTGACAAATGGCGCGACATAGCGCTCTGCTGGCGAAGCCTGAAACACAATACCGACGGCACTTACGGCAGATATGAAGGTGTTGACCCCGACAGGCTGTTCGATGAGCTGGGCATAAAAAAGGACAGCAAAAAACTGAGATATTATCTGCTGCTCGATGAGCTTTTCCATTAATTAGTAAGGATGATAAAATGAAAAAAATAATGTTTTTTGATATTGACGGCACTCTTATTCCCGAGAGACAGGGCGCGAAAGTCCCTGAAAGCACGGTAAAAGCCCTTGAAAAAGCGCGTGCGGCAGGCAATCTGCTGTATGTTAACACAGGTCGTCCCGCAGTCAACGTCAACGAAAATATAGTCAGTCTCGGATTTAACGGATTCGTTTATGGCTGCGGTACGATGGTCGTGTGTGACGGCAAAGAGATATACTACAAGACGCTCGAAAAAGAGCTGTGCAAATCGACAGTTGCACTGATCCGCGAATGTGATGCCGTACCAATGTTTGAACGGAGAGATGGCGTATTTTTCGACTTTACGCGACGCACTCTGCCAATGATAGAAAGCGTTCGCAGCACTTTCAAAGCACAGGGCAAAAACATTGACAGAAGTACGGAAGATGCTGATTTCTCCTTTGACAAATTTATCATATGCTATGATGAGTACACAAAAACAGACATATTGAAAGAAACGCTCGAAAAGGATTTCTACTGGATACATCGCGGCGAGGGCTTTGCCGAGATCGTTCCAAAGCCGTGTTCAAAGGCGACAGGCATAGAAATGGTGCTGAATTACCACAATATCCCGCGCGAAAACGCTTTCGCTATCGGCGACAGCCTGAACGATCTGCCAATGTTCAGCGCTGTCAGCACAGGTATTGCTATGGGAAACGGCACCGATCTCATTCCATATGCGCAATATGTGACTGATGATGTTGATAATGACGGCATCTGCAACGCCATGAAAAAATTTGGTTTTTTCGGTCAAGGAGTATAACAAAATGAATATAACAAACAAAAACATCAACGGCGGCAAGCCGTTCGACTGGGGAAGGACTTCACAGGAATATGCAAAATACCGCGACATTTACCCTCAGCAGTTCTTTGACAAGATAATATCGCGAGGGCTGTGTATCAGCGGGCAGAAAGTACTTGACATCGGTACTGGCACAGGAGTTATCCCGAGAAACATGTATAAATACGGCGCAGAATGGACAGGTGCAGACATTTCCGCTGAACAGATCAGTCAGGCAAAAAGGTTATCAAAATTGCAGGATATGAACATTGATTATATAGTTTCACCATCAGAGGAGATCTCGTTTGGCGATAACACCTTTGATGTTGTGACTGCCTGTCAGTGCTTCTGGTATTTTGACCACAAGGTATTAGCGCCAAAGCTCTCGCGCATGCTGAAAAGAGGCGGAAAGCTCGTAATTCTCTACATGGCGTGGCTGCCGTTTGAAGATGAGATCGCAGGAAAGAGCGAGGAGATAGTCCTGAAATACAGCCCCAACTGGACAGGTGCAGGCGAGACAAGACATCACTCAATTATTGCGTCTGAGGTCTTGCAGTATTTTGAGGAGACTGACTCTGAACTTTACGACCTCAGAGTGCCGTTCACCCGAGAAAGCTGGCATGGCAGAATGAAAGCCTGTCGCGGTGTTGGTGCATCGCTGAGCGAAAGCGAGCTTTCAAAGTGGGAAGCTGAGCATTCAGCCTTTATGCAGACGCTCCCCGAGCAGTTCGAGATACTCCACACTGCTGAAATTATCATTCTGCAAAACAAAAAATGAACCACATATAGTGTATTTAGCGTTTGCCGATGTGTATATATTGTGCAAGCGCTATTCTTTTATCAGATAAGCCCTGCAAGGCGAACCGTCTGCACCGCCGAGATTTAAGGGTGCAGCACTCAGGAAATAATTTCCTGTGCGCACATTTTCCAGCCTTATCCCCTCCAGAAGCACGACTTCTGCGCCCAGCAATATCAGGTGGACCTCACGAGGGGCATTAATTGGACCGACTGTCTGGCTTTCGTTGCCGATAAGCCGTATTTTCGCATCTGCAAAGACTTTCGCCGCCTCAGCAGTCACCGTACATTCGCCGCCTATCAGAATGCGCTCGCGACCCTTGCCCGCTTTTTCCAATATCGTTTTCGCATCATTTTCGGACACATTGCCCCTGTGATGCGTCACATAGCAGGGTCCTACAAATGATTCCAGCGCCACCCTGTCAACAGTCTTGCCGTTGTCCAAAAAATGGTACGGTGCATCAATATGAGTTCCGTTATGTGCGCACATCGCAAGTTCGGTCAGGTTGCAAATATCCCCCTTTTTAAGACTTTGCGTCACCTTTCGTGTGGGCTGAGGGTCTCCTGGAAAAACACTGCACGAAAAAACTTCCTGAGATATATCATAAATATTCATAATTTAACTCCCTTCTAAATTAGATTTATTTGATCTGTTGCTGAAAAATTACAATTTACATTTTTTTACAGCATTTTTTACTTGATGCAGATTAATTATCGTTTTCGTCAGCTTCTTCTTTGTGCAACAAAAACAACACTTCATTTATTTTATCATATCACGAAATCATGCTTTAAATATGTTCACATATAATGTTCATATTTTGAAAGCCGTTTTTCTCTGCATTATAATTTCCAGTATTTTACAGTATTTTTTACATCTGTCGGTTTATAAATCGTTTAATTCGGCTTTTCGTTTGTGCAAAACCTCTAACGATTTATAATATTGTGAATGTGACGATATACGCCGTACCAAAACCAGAAATAATTATTTAACATTTACAGTCATCAGTAATTTTCCCAACAATAATTTCCAGAATTTTACATGGTTTTTTATCCTCAAGCGTTAATTGCAAGAGTCATCTGCTGACTTTTTATGCAGTTCCACCAAGATTAATATTATAACAGTTCTCCCGATACTTATTTTTAAACACAGTGAAAAACAATGTTCATATTTTGGCAGAGCTTTTTGTGCTTACATCTGTATGGATAATTATATAACAAGTTTTAAAATTTGTCAAGGTTTCTCAATTATTTTTTTATATTCGGATCTGTCACGCGCCTGTCTGCGCTCCGATGTTTATATTTATAACATAAATTAAGACCGCGCTTTCGCAAGCACGGTCTTTTCTCGTTGTTCGGCTGTCCCCTCTTCGGCGGGAGCATACCGCTCTTCTCCTAATTTTTAGCAAACCGCTTCACCCACAGGGTCATAGCGCTCGTTCATTACCGCTTTCAGCATAATCTTCATCGGCTCAAGGTCCGAACCGGTCACTATATCGAAGAGCTTTGGCGTAAAGCCCGAGACCAGCGCACAGCCCGTCTCATTCACCGTTACAGGGACGTTCCTCGTCAGCGCATTCACGTTCCAGAACACTATTTCGGGCAGCTTGTAACCGTTCTTCGCATAAAGCGCCTTCATAGCATCGAACATGCTCTTGCTGTTGCCGCCCTCAGCGCACACATCGAATTCCATGTCCGATATTATGTACAGTTTTTGCGGCATATCCTGCTGCTTCAGACCGTTTTCAACAGCCGTTTTCAGCAGCAGGCGGAAAGTCGCCTCAATGTTGGTGTTTGCGCATTCGTTGTACTGTGAGACATACCTGACCTTGTCATATATGTCCTTTCCCTTTACCTCAACAAGACGCGGTCTTCTTGAGAAAGTGATAAAGTGCCCGCCAAAAGCGCCCTTGTTATGCTCTGCAAAGTATATGCCCAGCGAGATCGCAACATCCAGCGGTCTGACTTTTCCAAAGCCGTTCCATGTCATTGAGCCTGAGCCGTCAACCACTGCCAGCGCATTTTCACAGCCGTCACCGTATATCGGCAGTTTTCTCCAGGTCACGTCAAGCGCCTTCCTGTCGCACTTATTAGTCCGCAGTCTGCTGTCAAAGCATCTTCTGACTATTTCATACGGGTACAGCACGTCTGTATGGAGCTTCTTGCTGCCGTTTTTGACCTCTTCCAGATACATCATGTATCTTTCTCTGTCATTGGTGATGAAAGCATTTCGGTATTTCAGCATTGAGCCTGCGGTCTGTTTCTCGTAGTCGAAGGTGTAATCCCTCGTCCTGAGTTTGTCCTCGATAATGCCTATATGCTTTCTCAGCGCCGTGAGCTTTTTGCGGTATACAGCTTCCGTCAGCCCCAGCTTCCGCGCCAGATACCTGCCGTTTCTGCGTGTCATCTCAGCCGATGCATTCGCTGACGGCAGCCACTTCGCCAGCAGTGAGACAGGTCTGCCTGACGACATCGCAGCCTCATCAGCCGCCAGCTGTTCAGCGACCTCAGCCACCACACTGCCGCAGCACTCTGTTCTCAGCAGTGCCAGCATGTCATCGTACCTGCCATACTCGGCTATCAGCGGAACAAGTCTGCATACCTGCTCAGGGTCATGTTTTGCCAGCGCTTTCACTGCCAGCCTGAAAAACCTGCGCTCTCCCATGCCGCCGCGAACATCTCTCGCAAAAAAGATAGTCCTCAGCGCAAGCTCACTGTTCTCAACGTAGGCTCTTATGACCGCATTTTCCACAGCTTCTTCGGTGCAATTGCGTGATGCGCCTGCTATGTAAAACAGGTCAAGACAGTCATTCAGCGAACTCAGGTTCGTCACTGCGCCATTTAACGTGAAGGTTTGGTTTGCCTGCTTTTTAAGCAGTTCTAACATTGTTCTTTTCACCCTCCTTCTGTTGACCGACTCACATCGGGGCTGATGCGGTGTGTCTGACTATTTCGGGCACACCGCACAAGCCCCGCATCTTACAGAAGCATCTGCTCTGCCGAAAGGCTCTCCTTTCGGCAAAGACAGTTCCGCTTTTTACAAGACAGCTTCATAATACAGTAAATCTCTTTTTTTGCTGTGACTGTCTTTAAGCGGTCAACACAGCCGACATTCATCGCCGTTCGATCGGTGTCAGCCGTGTCCGGGATACAAGGTAATTTTTACTATGCATGAAATTCTTATCAAATAATTCTCAGGTATAGCTGTTCGTGACTTTATTCGGAACGTCTTCCCAAGTCACAAGGAATCCCTCCATGGCGGGAGAAATAAGAGCCACAAGCGCCTTAGCGTCGATCAGCTGCTATGACGACGGCATGCCGTTGCCGCATGTTCTCTGTACTCTCGCAAGAATCCGCACGAGTTTCCCGTCGCTCGCTTTCATCTGCGCCCATTTACCTTGACCATGCCCGTTTCGCATGGATCTCATCCTTTTTTTCAGCGTCGGCACGCCGTGATCCCCTGCGCCCTCACACCGTCTGTCAGGACCATAGAACAGGTGTGCTGTGCAGTTTCACACAGGACTACAAAAATTAATGGATAAGTGCATTCCGTAACGATCGGGTCAGCCATATAGGCTTCTCTCCCACAGGAGAGCTTCCCCGACCCGATACAGCGTTTACGCTCCTTTCCGGTCCTTTTAGCAAGCCCGAACTCGCATCAGCATCTTTCGCTTTGTTTTGTCCGTTGTCCTTGCTGTGATATTATAATAACACGATCTGCTGATTTTTGCATTTATTTTTTTCTGCGAAGCGCTTTTCGCCCGTCTGCATTTTTATGCTGTCAACAGTTATACTTTTATGTGGTTATCCCGCTGACACACCACAAAAACAGCGGCTATACAGAACTTAAGGTTCTTGGCGTATGGCGCTCAATTATCCTTTTGTTTACCTCATTTTTAGTTGATGTGCTAAAGGGATAGTCATATACTTTTATCCCAATTTGGCTGTGTATTGTTCCCCCTCCGAAGGCGGGGGAACAATACGAAAGAACAGCCATTTTGTATCATCAGCAATACACATCAAAATTGGGAGATACTTTTTAAGACCAAATAAAGAATACTATCATTTTTCTGCAACGTCTTTACATTTCTTAAAAAATGTGTTATAATTGATCAAAGATAGATCTCTGTCATGTAAACGGCATGCCGCAGGTAAATACAGTCCATTGAACGCGAACTACGTCAAACTACCCCATCCCGTCCGTTTTAATGACAGTCCTCAATATCAGCCGCAGGTCTGTACAGACTTCGGCATGGTCTATCATAACATATTTTGGGGGAACAGGTATGAGAATTGCGGTCTGCGATGACGAGCAGTGCTTTTTAAACTATTTTAGAGGGATAGTAAACAGGCTATATAACCGCCTTGATATTATCACAGATGAATTCAGCAGCGGAGAGGAGCTTCTGAAAAGTTTCAGGTATAAGGCATATGATCTCGTCTTTCTTGACATTGAGATGCCCGCTATGGACGGGATAACCCTCGCCCGCAAACTCAGGGAGCTGAGCAGTGATGTCTCAATTGTTTTTCTGACGGGACATATCGAGTATGCCATAAAAGGCTATGAAGTCAACGCACTGCGCTACCTCACCAAGCCCGCCGAAGAGAAAAAAGTTCGCGAGGTCATCGACCATGTGCTGAAAAAGCAGGAAAGCGGCAGATTTATCTGGATAAAGACCGCTGACGGCGAACAGAAGCTGGCGCTGAGCGACATTCTCTTCATCGAAGCCCAAAATCAGAACGTGGTGATAAGCACCGCATCGGAAAGCTATTCTGTGCGCGGCAATATCAGCGATTACGAAAAGGAGCTTACCGCTCACGGATTTTTCAGGATACATCGCGGCTACCTGATCTCTCTGCCGAAAGTCCTGCGCATAAGCAATAAATCTGTGGTGATGGAGGATAACACCATTCTCCCTGTCAGCCGCAGCAAGGAAGCCCATCTTCGCGAGATGCTCTTCTCATACGTCAGCCGCGAGGCTTTCTGAAATTATACGGTAACACGGCATTTAATATCGAGCAAATAAACAGACAGCCCTCTGCAAGTTCACAGAGGGCTGTTCTTATATGACTATAAAGCAAAGCCCCCTGCATCGCAGAGGGCTTTATCATCAGATCATCAGTCGTAGAACATTACAACAGGTGTACCCAGCTCAACATTTTCATAGATGTACTGCGCACCCTCATAGGGCATGTTGATACAGCCGTGCGAACCGTTCCACTGGTAAATAGTGCCGCCGAATGCGCCGCGCCAAGTCGAATCGTGCATGCCGATGCCGCAGAGCGAAATATTGTTCCAGTAGTTGCAGGTAGTGTCCCACTCTTCACCGTCAGCGTTCCTGTCCTTCATGCGGTAGTTGGTCTGTTTGTTCCAGAGTTTGTAAACGCCTTCCAGCGTAGTTCTCGCCATAGAGGTCGTCTGCCCTGAAACGATGTAGCAGGTGTATTCTTCCTTACCGTCCTTGTAATACCACATCTGCTGGTTGGTGAGGTCTACCTCGATATAGGTCTTGCCTATATCGTCCTTTGCACTTCTTGCAGACTCAACGCCTGTATACTCAAATGGTCCGTCAACATAGTATATCGGGTCTATCTTTTCGACGCTCTCGCCCTGCTCCAGCAGTTCTACCAGCTGGTCAACAGTGGCATCCTGCCATAACCACCAGCCGTACAGACCGTCATCACCAGGGTCAACAGTGACCTTGCCCTGCAAAGTCGAGTTGAAAGTTCTCTTGGTCTTGTAAGTGTCATACTTAGCCGCCAGACCCTCAACATACTTTTCAACAGCATCGCGGTCTACCACATAGTTGCCCATGTCGTCCATCTCTATCAGCGAAAGCAGCGTCTTGCCTGTGATAGTCTCGGTAGTGTAGTCAAAATCATAGGTTATCGACAAGTTGAACACCTTGTTGAGAGCATCGCACTGCTCTTTAAAGCTGTCTGCCGTTACCGCAGGCACTGCATAACAGCCTGTGCCCAGCCCCAGCTCGACCTCGAACTCGCCCTTGTTCAGCGCATCGACAACAGCCTGCTCCAGCTTTGACATGTCGATGACCTTGTTGCCCTGGACCTCTTTCTTGATCTCATATCCGTCATCGGTAAGTTCCAGCTTCGCATCGGTGGTGGATATACTGCCCCATTCCTGCTGATTGAGAAGTTCATCAAGCAGCCCCTGATCGTAGGTAGCCTCATCGTCGAATTTAAGATCCGTCCTGCCCGCATAGCCTGTGAACCACGCCTTGCGGTCTATGCTATCATACAGTTTCTTCACCTCAGCCGCCGCACTTCTGCTGTACCCGAAACTCTTCGGCGGAATGTCGAACTGCTTGCCGTCAATGGCAGTGATAGTCAGCTTTTCAGGTATCTTGTCAGCCTTCAGCGCCTTGACAGCTTCCTCATATGTCTTGCCGCTGACATCGACACCGTTGATAAAAGTATCTGCCAGAAAACGTTTGCTGTAATAAGCCCTTCCCGCACCATATGATATACCCAGAGCGGCAACGAGCGCCGCCAGTATAGTGCCGCAGATCAGAGCTGTCTGATTTTTTACTTTCTTTCTGTTTTTCCTTCCGCTCTCCCCTGCGGAGACTTTTTTGCCATAGCTTGCCGTGCCAGCACTCATTTGCTATTACCCTTCCTCACTTCATTATCTAAAACTATACAATATAAACAAATTCCTTTTATATTCTGTATTATACCACAAATGCCCTCGTTTTGTCTAGTGTGAAACCGCCTTTTTTCGGCAAAATCTTTAACAAATTTTGCACTGCAATCGCAGTAGTATATGTATACTTTTCTTTTATCGGGTAAAAATTTGTACATCTGTATATGTAAATGGCGGCAGCCGCATTTTGCGGAAGCCGCCACAGCTTATCTGAACATATCAGACAGCTCGTCCATAAGATCTCCGACGGATCTGAGTGCTTTGCCCGCACGGGCTTTCAGCTTACGTTTACCGCGCTGTGCCTTGCGCGATATGCCGAATGCCATCGCACCCGCCGTCAGCCCTGCAGATAATCCTGTCATAAGCGGTCTACCTATCATTTACAGTACCTCCCTTCTTTTATGTAACTTTTTTGCGGACATGTCTCTCATTCATAATATCCCCGAAAGTTCCCCCAAAAACCCTGTAAACATTTCCCTGATTTGCCGTTAAGTACAGTAAATGAGCATTCGGCAAACAGTATTTCTGTCAGAAACTCCAAAAACTTTAAAAAAATTTATTTAATATTTACAGCTATCTGCACTTTACTTTTGATCGAAAATAGGGTATAATAGAATAGCATAAGAATAATTATTTTTTGTAAGGAGCAGAAAAAATATGGGTATGACAATGACTCAGAAAATACTGGCAGCCCACGCAGGTCTCGAAAAGGTCAAGGCGGGTCAGCTCATCATGGCAGATCTCGACCTTGTTCTCGGTAACGACGTTACTACGCCCGTTGCTATCAATGAGTTCAATAAAGCTGGATTTACAGATATTTTCAACAAAGACAAGATCACAATGGTGATGGATCACTTCACACCGAACAAGGACATCAAGGCAGCTACTCAGTGCAAGCAGTGCCGTGAGTTTGCATGTAAGTATGACATCACACATTATTATGACGTGGGAGATGTTGGCATCGAGCATGCTCTGCTTCCCGAAAAAGGTCTGGTAGTGCCGGGTGATGCTGTCATCGGCGCTGACTCGCACACATGTACATACGGCGCTCTCGGTGCTTTTTCCACAGGTGTCGGCTCGACCGATATGTGCGCAGGCATGGCGGCAGGCAAGACATGGTTCAAAGTGCCATCTGCCATAAAATTCAATATCGTAGGCAAACTGCCGAAGTACAGTGCCGCTAAGGACGTTATACTGCACATAATCGGCATGATAGGCGTTGACGGCGCACTTTACCGCTCGATGGAGTTTTCGGGTGAGGGTCTGAAGAACCTGACTATGGAGGACAGACTTTGCATGGCTAACATGGCTATCGAGGCAGGTGCAAAGAACGGCATTTTCGCCGTTGATGAGGTAACTAAGGAATACCTCAAGGGCAGGACTGACAGAGAGTATAAGGTATTCGAGGCTGACGCTGATGCTGAGTATGATGAAGAGTACACCATCGACCTCAGTGAGATAAAGCCGACAGTTGCTTTCCCTCATCTGCCGGAAAATGCAAGGACATTCGACAATATACCCGAGATAAAGATCGACCAGGTGGTTATCGGTTCATGTACAAACGGCAGGATCGAAGATCTTCGTGCGGCAGCTGAGATACTCAAAGGCAAAAAGGTGGCTTCTAACGTAAGATGCATCGTTATCCCTGCGACACAGAATATTTACCTGACAGCTATGAAAGAAGGTCTGCTGGAGATATTCATTAATTCGGGCTGTGCAGTCTCAACACCTACATGCGGTCCATGTCTCGGCGGTCACATGGGCATACTGGCGGCAGGCGAAAAGGCTGTGGCTACCACCAACAGAAACTTCGTCGGCAGAATGGGTCACACCGAGAGCGAGGTCTATCTGGCATCGCCTTATGTGGCAGCTGCTTCGGCAGTTGCAGGTAAGATCGCTCAGCCAAGTGACGTGATGTGATCTGATATTTTCGGGTAATTTGCAGACTTCTGCGCGATATTTCAGGCAGGAGCAGGATATGGCTAAGTCCTGACGAATACGGTGTACATTTTTTCGTGGGTATGCCGACTTTCTCATAAGACAGGAGGCGGGTAATTTGAATAATTATTTATCAGATATTTTTTACGATACCATTTCGGGTATCATCACACAAAAATACGGGTCAAGATTTACTGATGCTCAGCGGCGCGAGAAGATCGAAGAATTCATCTCCCAGCTCAGAGCAGGTAATATTTTCACTATCGAGCAGACTCAGGCAATTATTGATAAAAAGGGCTTTAATAACTTTTATCCCGATTCCATCGACGGTGTGTCCTGTTTCCGCCTCGTTAAGGAAGGTTTCTTCGGAAAGGCAAAGGTCTGCTATTTCATAACCCGTACAAAGGATAAAATGGACGCTGAGTACCTCGAAAAAGTCTACGAGGAACTCAGACGACAGGCGGCAGGCGAGAATGTGTTCAAGTCTGATCGTTACATCGAATAGTTTTGAAAGGAGTTTTCATAGAATGAAGGCTTGCGGAAAAGTACATAAATACGGGGATAATGTTGATACTGACGTTATAATCCCCGCTAGGTATCTCAATACTGCCAACATGGAGGAGCTGGCTCAGCACTGCATGGAGGACATTGATATTGACTTTGCTAAAAACGTAAAAAAGGGCGACATCATGGTCGCTAAGGCAAATTTCGGCTGCGGCTCTTCGAGAGAGCATGCGCCCGCTTCCATTAAAGCGAGCGGCATCTCCTGCGTTATCGCAAAGAGCTTTGCGCGTATCTTTTACAGAAATGCCATCAACATCGGTCTGCCTATAATAGAGTGCGAAGATGCTGCCGAGAAGATAGAAGCAGGTGACGAGGTCGAGATAGATTTCGACACAGGCGTTATCACCAACAAGACCAAAGGCGAAAGCTATCAGGGTCAGTCTTTCCCTGAGTTCCTGATAAAGATAATCAACGCCAACGGACTGCTCAACTCGCTCAAAGAAAACTGATATTATCATCCCCTGCACCCCGCAGGGGATTTTTTCGCAATTTTTGGCATACGGTAAACTTTATCAGCTATTGACAAAAGTTAAGAAATATGAGATAATACATTAAGGGCAAAATTTTGCCGTATGAGAAAATAATTTGATGGGAGATATATTATGAGTGCAACTCTTGTTATAATGGCGGCAGGTCTGGGTTCAAGGTTCAAAGGCGGTATCAAACAGCTTGAACCATTCGGTCCCGATGGCGAGATAATCATGGATTATTCGATCTATGATGCAGTTCGTGCAGGCTTCGACAAAGTGGTATTCATCATCAGGCGCGATATTCGCGAGGCTTTTGATGAAATGATAGGCAACCGCATCGGCGCTCAGGTCAAGGTAGATTATGTTTATCAGGAGCTTGACTGTCTGCCCGCAGGCTTCGCCGTCCCCGATGGCAGAGTAAAACCGTGGGGTCACGGTCATGCTGTCTGCTGCTGCAAGGGCATCGTGAATGAGCCTTTTGCTGTTATCAATGCCGACGATTTCTACGGCAGACAGGCTTTCGAGAAACTCTATGAGTTCCTGACCACCGAGCAGAGCGGCGATAAGCTGAAAATGGCTATGGCAGGCTTCGTCCTGAAAAACACCCTCAGCGACAACGGCGCGGTAAACAGAGGTGTGTGCAAGGTCGATGATAGCAGCATGCTGGTCGATGTGGAAGAGACCTACAATATCAGACGTGAAGCTGACGGCAAGGTTTATTCGGGCAAAGAGGTCACTAAAGAGCTTAGCGAAGACAGCTTCGTTTCGATGAACATGTGGGGCTGTCCCGCAGGATTTATCGACAGGCTGAACGAGCGCTTCGAGAAATTCCTCGCCGATAACGGCAACAGCCTGACTGCTGAATTTCTCCTGCCCGAAGGCATCGACTACATGATAAAGCACGGTGAAGCCGACTGCAAGCTGCTGGAGAGCCATGATAAGTGGTTCGGCGTGACTTATGCCGAGGACAAGCCATCGGTAAAAACAGCCATCTCAGAGCTGATCGCATCAGGTGCATATCCTGCAAAACTCTGGAAATAAGCACTGACCAAAAATTGCGTCCATCTGTACAAAACAGATGGACGTTTTAGTTTATTACAGCAAATAAAAATGCCGCAGGCAGTACCTGCGGCTTGATATACATAATTATTCGCTCAGCTTTGAGATAGCGTCTCTCATACGGTTGACATCGTCAAGGCTGCTGCTGAGCCTTTCAACATCGCCTGACAGCAGTGATGCGGTCTCGCTCAGTGTCGAATTGATGTTAGCGACCATAGCCTCCATGATGCTCTGCTTCTTGTTGTTAGCGTCAGCAACGATGCTCTCGCCCTCTGCACGCGCCTGAGCCAGTATCTCGGCTGCCTCCTGATTAGCTTTCTCAACTGTCTCTCTCGCGTACTGATTAGCCCTCTCGATTATCTCCTGCTGACTCACCAGCTGTTCAGCCTGCGCCCTTGCCTCAGCAAGTACAGCCGCCTTATCGCTCTCAGCCGACTGTCTGATATTCTCAGCCTCTTTCTTAGAGTTCTCAAGAATTTCCTTGCGCTGTTCCTCCAGCTCCTGTGCGCGTTTTATCTCAGGCGGAACGCTGATCCTCACTTCATCAACAAGTTCATGCAGGTATTCCGCATCTACCATTTTTTTGTTTGAAAAGGGTACAGTTGCGCCGTCATCAATTGTCGCGTCAAGTCTCTCCAGCAGATCGTTGAGGGGTTTGTACTCCTTGAGTTCACTCATAATAATACTTCCTTTCGTCGTCCCCCGTAACTTCGCGGGGTTTATTTATCCGCAGGCAAATACAGCCTGTTTTTTATCTTTTCCAGTATCTCGGGCGGAACAAAACCCGAAATTTCACCGCCAAAGCTCGCTATCTCCTTCACCACGCTCGATGAAAGGAACATATTCTCCCCCGCAGTGGTCAGGAAAACCGTTTCAGCGCCGCCGTAAAGCCTTTTATTTGCCAGCGCCATCTGAAACTCATATTCAAAGTCAGATACCGCTCTCAGCCCCTTGACGATGACCTCAGCCCCTGTCATTTTCAGGTAATCTGCCAGCAGACCGTCATAGCAGTCCACCACAACATTGTCAAGCCCCTTAGTTACAGCGATTATCATTTCCATTCTCTCATTAGTGGAAAAGACCGCCTTATTCTTGTTTCTGTTGAAGCTGACAAGCACTATCACCTTATCGAACAGCTTTGAAGCTCGCTCTATTATATCCAGATGTCCC
Organism: uncultured Ruminococcus sp.; assembly: GCF_902762735.1. Lineage (GTDB taxonomy): Bacteria > Bacillota > Clostridia > Oscillospirales > Ruminococcaceae > Hominimerdicola. The sequence goes on along the minus strand of NZ_CACWPP010000013.1, from coordinate 832 downwards.
AGTGTAACGGGATCGAAACTGCCCGGGCATACAGCAATTCTCATATCTTATTCTTCCTCTGTCGGTATTTTGAATATCGTAACGGCTATCTTGCCATACTTATAGCGCTTGTGCTTGACAAGTTTGCCATACTCATCGCCCAGCTCCAGCTCTTTCTCATGCTCGCACACAACTATCGCCCTGTCACTGAGGTGAGCATCAAGCCCCACCAGCGCCTTTTCAATAAGCCCCTTACCGTAAGGCGGGTCAAGCAGAACAATATCGAACTGTCCCTTAGCCACTTTCAGGTAGTCAAGGCTGTCCATATTCAGCACCCTTGACTCAGCCACGAACTTGCAGTCCGAAATATTCTCCTTGATTATCTGCACAGCCGCAGGGTTATTGTCAACAAAAACGCAGTGCGCCGCATCACGGCTGAGCGCTTCAATGCCCATCTGTCCGCTTCCCGCGAACAGGTCAAGCACCTGCGAGCCTGCAACATCGAACTGTATAGCTGAAAAGACCGCTTCTTTTACCATATCGGTAGTCGGTCTTGTATCGAGGGCTTCCAGCGTTTTCAGCTTTTTGCCCCTTCTTGAACCAGTGATAACTCTCATAAAAACTCTCCCATAACGCTTATATAATCATTATACAATATTTCCGCGATTTTGTCCAGTACATTTTTCACATTTTTAGATATTTTTCAAAAATCGGTGCAAAGGAAGTCGAAAAAAAGAGTCTCCCGCAGGAGACTCTTCAGTCTGTCGCAAAAGTCTACCCGAAAGGGTAGGCTTTTTTGAATAAGTGTGGTATAATAAAGAGGGGTGAAAAAGATGCTGGAAAAGAAAACCAA